>JAWVYW010000037.1:0-27340 GCA_033722535.1 Promineifilaceae bacterium (SeqCode) | reverse complement strand
GTGCATCTCCCCTACCGGTGCACCCCTCGCGCCGCAATCACGCCGAACGTCTCCTCAGCATCGCCGGCAAGAAGAGCCGCTGCCCAATAAGCGTAAGCTTGTCTACCAGCACGCAGGCGTTCACGGCGGTCGCCTCATAGACGACGGAGCGGGCCGCAGCAGGCGAGACGGCGCCTGCCTGCCGCTTGCCACCCGGCGTGACGACCACGAGCAGGACGCCTGTCGGTGAAGCCTGACCGTCGCCCCCTGCCCCGTTCGATGCAGCGCGAGACAGCGCCGCCTCGTCCACGCCGGAGCGGCTGAGAAGCGACAGCGTCGGGAGGACCATCTCCGCCGGAACTGCCACCGTCTCACTGACGGCGGCGAGGGTGCCGCCCTGCGCGTATACCTCCCGGTTTCCGTGGCGGCAGCTCTGGAAGAAGATCCCGGTCCAGGCCGGGATAGCGTCGCCGGCGGGGGTTGGGGCGCGGGGGCCGGCTGCGTGTCGTGGTTCTTCCCCGCATGCGGCAGCGTCGCACGCCCAGGCCAGAGCGACTGCTTGTTCCAGCGCGCAGCACTTCTGCCACTCATCTGTGTCGGCCCCCGTTCCCCTTCCCAAGATTGGGTTGGACGCCAGCCTGAGTCAATGGGTTGGACGCATTTTGGCAAAGGGAGCAGCGCGGGTGCGCGTGGTGGTGGTTGCCACTTACGCGAGCCGGGAGGCGCGTTCTACATGCCGTGCGCGCTGCTGCGCTTGCCGCCCGCCTCCTCTCCCGGGACGCAAAAGGCGAACAGATGGCGAGGACCGACGCTCTTGATAGTTCGTTGATAGACACCCCGTACCCTGCCAGTAACGGAAAAGCAAACGGTAACTATCACCCTTTTCCGGCACGAGAGCAAGGTCCTGAACAGACGCTTCGCCTCATCAAGTCGTCCCGATAGCCGATATGGAGGTAAAACCTGATGAAAAAACTACTCCTACTCTCGACCCTGATCCTGTTCGCCGCTCTGCTCGTCGGGCCGGCGGATGCAAGCTCCCTGGCCAGCGTCGCTCCGGAGCCGTGGGAGCCGGGCATCATACCGCCTCCCTGGGAACCGGAGCCGCAGGCGGTCGCAGTGGCATCCTCCGACGACAGTTCCACTTCCAGCGTCTCTCCGGAACCGTGGGAGCCGGGGATCATCCCGCCTCCCTGGGAACCGGAGCCGCAGGCGGTCGCAGTGGCGTCCTCCGACGACAGCTCCACTTCCAGCATCTCTCCGGAACCGTGGGAGCCGGGGATCATCCCGCCTCCCTGGGAACCGGAGCCGCAGGCGGTCGCGCTGGCGCCCTCCGACGACAGTTCCATTTCCAGCGTCTCTCCGGAGCCGTGGGAGCCGGGCATCATCCCGCCTCCCTGGGAACCAGAGCCGCAGGCGGTGATGTCTGCGACGTCGACGAGCCCGAACGACGCGGTAAAGGCGATAACTGCGAGTCCGCGCGTCCCGCTGGTACCTGTCGAGGATGCCGCTTTCAGCGGCTGGCTTCCGCCCGGCACCGTACCCCCACCCGGGGACCCGCCGCAGGCGCTGTTGCGCTAGCGGCGAGGCTGGCACGCGGGCGCTTCCCGATGAACCTGAAGTAATCGTCAAATCGAAGTCGCGGCTGGATGGGGCGGAGCTTCTGTTCAGGACCTCTGGTCGGGGCGACGGGCGCGCGCCAGCAGGCGCGCGCCCGCTTCGTTTGCGGGCGGCATCTACCTCGGCTGGGAGGATCCCGCCGCCAGTTCTTAGCAGCCGGGACCAGACCAGATCTAATTCTGTGTCACGCTCAGGCGGCCCAGCAGCGTGTACATAGCAGCGGCGACGAGCCCGGCAAGCGTATACCAGGCGACGGTCATCGCGCGCGTCTCCGGGCTGCGCGTGGTCGGCTCGCTGCCCAGGCCAAGCGGCCCCGGCAGCGCCACCGCGCCAACACCCCCTGCGAGCCCCAGGAGCAGCCCCGCCAGGGGCGCGCCGCGCCGCCCTCCAAGGCCCACCAGGCTGTAATAAGCAGCGTTGACCACAACGTCCGCCCCCAGCGCCGTGTAGTGCAGAGCGTCTCCGGTTGGCGGCTGTTTTCCGGCGGCGAGCATCCCCTTCTCCAGGGCGCGCACCCCCAGAATGTCCGCTCGCGGCGCTTCGGGCAGCAGGCGCCGCGCAGTTTCATGGATGATAGTCAGCGTGAGCGAGCCGATCAGCCCGCTGATAATCGCCATAAGCCACTTCATCGTTGTCCTCCTTATTTCTCTCGTTGCCGCTCTCGTAGGAATCGTACGCGCTCCCACTTACCGGTACTGTGCCGCAGCGCGTCGAAAGAGGGTATGGGGTTTTTCCCTACCATCAGTACACCAACTCCCCTCGCAAGAAAGCCGCCGTCTCCGCCCGCGCCGGCCGCTCGAAGAACGGCTCCGTCTCCCCCACCTCCACCAGCCGCCCGCTCAGCAGCAGGCCGGTGCGGTGGGCCAGGCGGCGCGCCTGGAAGATGTCGTGCGTCACCAGCACGACGCTCGTCCCCTCGTTCTCGTTCGCGTCGCGGATGACGTCCTCGATGAGCCCCACGTTGTAGGGATCGAGGTTCGAGGTCGGCTCGTCCAGCAGCAGGACATCGGGGCGGATGGCGAGGGCGCGGGCCAACGCTACCCGCTGCGCCTCGCCAGCCGAGAGGGAGCGCACCTTGCGGCCTCCCAGCCCCGCCAGCCCGAGGCGCACCAGCCAGCGCTCGACGGCGGCGCTGGCGGGGGCGCGGCCTCGTACACGGAGGCCAAAGGCGACGTTCGCGGCGACGGTGCGGTTCAGCAGGCGCGGCTCCTGAAAGACGGTGGTCACCCGGCGCAGGGTGGCGAGCGGTGGCGGGAAGGCGATCGCCATGCCGTCGAACTGCATTTCGCCCGCCGCCGGACGCTCCAGGAAGTTGAGCAGGCGCAGGAGGGTGCTCTTTCCGGCACCGCTGGGGCCGACGAGAGCCAGGATCTCGCCACGGTAGATGGTCAGGTGGTCGACGGCGAGGACGGTGCGGCCGTCGTAGGCCTGCTGGAGGTTGCGGAGGTAGTAGAGGGGGCGCGTGGGAGGGGGCACTTCAGTGCCCTCCCGGTTCGGACGCGATGGCCAGATTCGGCAAGGAGGCGCTTGCGTGCGCCCCACCTTGTGCGCCGCCCACGTGGGGCGCGATCGGCTGGATCGCAAGCCCCCGGCGGCAGCTACGCACACGGCCTCGCGGGCCACAAAAGGCCGCTGTCACCGCCCCCGCTCCAGCCAGTAGAAGGCGGCGTTGGCCCCGAAGGCCAGCGCCAGCAGAATGATCCCCAGCGCCAATGCGAGGGCGAAGTTGCCCTGGCGCGTTTCGAGGACGATGGCTGTGGTGAGGACCCGCGTCTGGCCCTCGATGTTGCCGCCGACGAGGATGACGGCGCCGACCTCAGAGATAATGGCGCCGAAGGCGGCGACGACGGCGGCGAGCACACTCAGCCGCGCCTCGCGTAGGACGGCCCACGCCAGCTGCCAGCGGGTGGCGCCCAGAGCGCGGATCTGCAGCCGCAGGGCGGGGTCGACAGAGCGCACAGCAGTCAGCGTCAGGCCGATGACGAGCGGCAGGGCGATGATCACCTGAGCCACGATCATGCCCGCCGGGGTGAAGAGCCAGCCCCACGCCCCCAGCGGGCCGCGGTTGGAGAGCAGCAGGTAGACGCAGAGGCCCACGACCACGGGCGGCAGCCCCATGCCGGTGTAGATGAGGGGCAGCAGGCAGCCCTCCGCCGGCGCCCGCTCGCGCAGCCCCAGCGCTGCCCCCAGCGGCACGCCGAGGAGGACGGCGATCAGCAGCGCTCCGCCGGTGACCTGCAGGGTGAGGAGGACAATCTCCAGCAGCGCGGCGTCGCCGGCGAGGAGGAGGCGGAGGGCGTTGAGGAGCGCGTCGAGGAGCGGTTGCATGGTGGCTCCCTTTATACCGACCTCTTCCGTACCACGTCAAAAGACAGTTCCCCGTACCAAGAAGAACCGGGCGATGAGTTGCAGGCGTAGGAGAGGGAATTGCCTCTCTCCGCTCTCACTTTCTATTTGGACCCCTGAACGGCCAGAGGAGCAAAGCGGGCGGAAGGGCGTGGGGTGGCGACCGTTCGCGACACGGCAGGGCGTCGCAAGAATAGCGGTTCACATGTCGATGAGTCGAGCGCTGAGCGCTCTATTTTCAGGACAAAGATGCGTGGCTCTTCAGCTTGCGTTGCCGGGAGAGGTGTCGCCGAGCCAATCTACGATGTCAGCAGCAAGCCCCTCCTGCACGTTGCCAAACTGGTGGTCGGTGGCATATGTCTCGATCCGCACTCTGGACGCTCCCGCATCTACCAACGCACGATAGAGCGGGACAAGGTGGTGCTCTACGCGGTTATTGACATCATCCCAGCCCCACAGGAAAAGCAGGTGGCGGTTGGCGAGAGCCGGTGCGACGCGCCGCAGGTCGTACGGCTTCATGTTTATTTTCTGGCTGGCGATATCGGGCCTCGACTGGGTGGCGGCGAAGCGCACCGGCCCCTCTGGATAAGCCAGCGACGTGAACATCTCGTTGACCATCGAGCGGAATTCGGAGTCGCGCTCGTAAATGCGCATAAACGCGCCGTGATCTGTCCCGGCAATGGAAAACGCGCGCCGGATCGAGGGGTTGTTGGCCGTGTAGGTGAGGCCCATGCCACCGCCAAAACTGTACCCCCCCACCACGAGGTCGCCGGCCGCGGTGCGGAAGGAGGCGGGGACGCGCTCACTCAATAAAAAGGCGTGAGCGGCGGCGATATCTTCTTGCGCGTGCGGCAGCGAGTAATCGCCCTCGCTGCCGTAGGTGCCGCGGTAGTTGAACATCAGCGCCCCGATCCCCGCCCGCGCTAGCCGCTCGCCTACCCCTAGTACATCCTTTTCGTTGCCTGGAAATCCCGGCAGCAGGAGGACAAGATCCGACGGTTCGCCCCCGGCTGGGATGAAGAGACGGCCACGGACACCGTGCCCCTGACTCGTAAACGTAACCAGTCTGATTTCAGTCTGAGGCGTTGTTCGCGTTGTCATGGCGATTCTCCAGGCTAGTGTTCTGTTATCCTGATCATTGCAAGTGCGAGCGCCACTTAGAGTACTATAGCTCCGGGAGCGGCGAGTCACGCTTTGCCAAAAAACACCTTGACGGAGCACTAGGCCGTCTCTTCTGCTATAATAAGCTCCACATCGACCCCTACAAGAACATCCCTATGACGTGAACTGTAATTGACCTGCTTCTCGCAATAGAGGAAGTGATCTCAGGTCGTGGGTAACAACATCCCAATCCAGCTAACGCCCTTCACCGGGCGTAAAGCGCAAATCCTGGAGATCAGACGTCTCCTGCGCGAAACGCGCCTGCTGACACTGATCGGACCGGGAGGCACTGGCAAGACGCGGCTTGCCGTCGAGGCGCTGCGGGAGTCTCCAGAAGCGTACGAGGACGCTCTCTTCTGGATCGAACTGGCTTCTATTTCGGAGCCAGCCCTCGTAGCGAGGAAAGTGGGAGCAGTGATTGGCGCGCCGGAGCAGCCAGGCCGCGCGACCAGCGAGGCGTTAGCGGCATTTCTGGAAGAAAAGAGTGTACTGTTAGTCTTAGATAATTGCGAGCATCTGCTTGCTAAGTGTGCGGAACTCGTAGCCTTTTTGCTGCAGCGCTGTCCGCGCCTTCGCTGCCTGACGACGAGCCGCGAGCCGCTCGCGATTGCCGGCGAGAGGGTCTTTCCCGTTCCGGCGCTTTCTACTCCCTCTGCCTCCGCGCTCGCAGAGCTCCAGGCCATGGACGACATCTCTCCAGCCGTTCTCCGCGACTTCGAACGGTTGGAAGCGGTCGCCCTGTTTCTTGACCGAGCCAAGGCCGTGGCGCCGTCCTTCGTTTTGGAACCAGAGAACGTGGGCGCGGTTGCGGCTGTCTGCACCCGCCTGGATGGACTGCCGCTAGCAATCGAACTGGCGGCGGCGCGCGTAAACCTGCTCACACCCCAACAGATCGCCCGTTTTCTTGACGACCGCTTCACGCTGCTCAGGACGCGGCAGAGTGGCGTCACAGAGCGACATCAAACATTGCGCTCGGCAATTGACTGGAGTTTTAATCTTCTCACCGAGGCCGAGCAAACGCTCTTCCGCCGTATGGCGGTTTTCCCGGCTGGCTGTACGTTGTCTACTGCCGAGGCCGTAGGTAGCGGCGATGGCTTAGAAAGCGAGCAGCTGCTCCCCGTCCTTTCTTCCTTGGTCGACAAATCACTCGTCGTAGCCGAGACACTCACGCGCCGCGAGGCACGCTACTCCATGTTGGAAACGATTCGCCAGTACGCGGCCCGGAAGCTAGAGGCGTCGGGCGAAAAGGCGATGCTTCATGATCGGTTCCTCGACCATTACTGTCATCTAATAGAGCAAATCGAACCCAAACTCAAGGGCGAGAATCAGGAGTACTGGCTGGACTGGCTTCAAGAGGAAATGGATAACATTCGCGCTGCTCTTTCCTGGTCACTGGAGAGCGAGCAAGTTGAATGGGGGCTGCGCATTGCTGTCGCACTTTACCAGTTCTGGACCATACGCGATTTTAGAAAAGAGGGCTTGGGCTGGTACCGACGGCTACTTGAGCAGGTGGGAGCCGAAATCTCGCCTGAGGTGCGGATCGAAGCGTTTGCATTCGGGTCGATGATGGCTGCATTTCACCGCCAAATGGCGCTGCAAACGGAATATGCCGAGGCGGCCGTTGGGTTGGCCGAACTGGCCGATGAGGGGGGAAAGCGAGCGCTCGCCGAGGCGCTCGGCGCACAGGCCTTCGCCGCCCGAAAGGCAGGCGACGATGACGTCGCTTTTACCATTGCTCTTAGAGCCCTCGAACTGGTTCGCGAGCTGGATGACCCGCTGCTGTTAGGGCTGAGTCTATGTTATTATAGTTATATGGCGCTGTCTCTCGGACAGTATGATACGGCTCGTGAGATGCTCCAGGAAGGCCTTCCCTTGCTACGGAACGTCGGCGACCCTTATCGGTTGGCGATGGGCCTTAACTACCAGGGTGACCTGGCGCGCTGCGAGCAGAAATACCGCGAGGCTGTCGCCGCCTATCAGGAGAGCATCGGTCTGCTTCGTGGCATCGACGCCGTCCGTGATCTGGCTTCCGTCTTCCATAACCTGGGCCTTGCCTATCTCCATCTGGACGATGTAGAGCGCGCTCGCGCTCTTTTCAAGGATAGTATGGCCATCCATAAGGAGCAGCAGAATAGGGTGGGTATGGCGGAGTGCCTCCTCGGATTCGCAGCGCTGGCACTCACGGACCAGATGCCGGCTGCCGCGACCCGTCTGCTCGCTGCGGCGGAAGCGCTCGGTGGGCGGCACGTGACGGCGGAATGGGAGGCCACGCGCCTGGAGTACGAATCGTGCCTCGCTCGCGCTCACTCTAGTTTGACAAAGAATCTCTTCCAGCAAGAACAGGCAACAGGACGACGCATGACGCTCGACCGGGCTGTCGCCTCCGCGCTGGAGACGGAAAGGAAAGGCGCCGCCGTTCGCGGCGCCAGAAACAGGTTCGCTAAGTTGACACCACGGGAGCGCGAAGTCGCTCTGCTGGTAGCTGAAGCGCAGTCGAACGACGAGATAGCCGACACGCTGGTACTGAGCAAGCGTACGGTGGAAACACATGTCTCCAATATTTTGGGAAAGCTTGATTTCACGAGCCGCACGGAAATTGTACGTTGGGCTGCGGAGTCTGGCCTCTCGAACACCGTTAAGTAGAAAGCTGCCTCTTTCTTGAGTCTTCGCCCCGTGTCGCGGAAGTTACGTGTGCGGATCAGTGTTTCCACGGATGCGGAACGACCCTATTCCTGTCATAGTGAGGGTGAATCGAAATCGTAGAACGATTTTTCGAGGTAGTTGGACACTTAACACGGAGAGGTTGCCATGAGAGAAGAGCAGAACAAACTACTTATGCGCCGGTTCTTTAAGGCCTTCCAGGTTGGGGACCGGGCAACGCTTGCGGAGTTGCTCGCCCCAGAGTTCGCGGCTCACCTGCCGGGCCAGTCGGAACCGATGGACCGGGAAACGTTTCTGCAACAAGTGATCGGCGGTTTTTCTGCCGCTTTTAGCGACCAACAGTACACCATTCACGTCCAGATCGCGGAGGGGGACAGAGTTGCCACCCTGGCAACGTGGCAGGGCGTCCATACGGGTGATTTTCACGGCCACCCCCCGACCGGCAACGAAATTGCTCTCAGCGGAATTGCCATCGACCTCATCGAAGGCAACAAAATAGTGGAACACTGGCCCAGGCACGACCAGCTGGACTTTATGCAGCAGTTGGGTCTCATGCCTGAGCCGGAACAGGCGAGTTAGTTCCGCCCACAGTTAAGACAGCCTTTTGCATTCAACCGAGCAGGTTACGAGTTCTTATAAGGAGAGTTGCTATGTCCCTGGAAGAAAATAAAGCCGTTGTTCGCCGTTTTTATCAAGCTTTCGCCGCAGACGATCACGACGCCATGAACGCCTTGTTAGCGCCGGACCTTGTCGCCTACTCGCACGGTGAAGGTGAACCGCAGAACCGTGAGGTGCACCTGCAAGGGATAAGCGGATGGAACGCAGCCTTTGAATCAGAGTTCACAATCGAGGAGCAAATTGCCGAGGGCGATTCCGTGGCGACGCGAATGACTTCCCGTTTCACGCACAATCGGGGTGGGTTCATGGGCGCCGCGCCAACAGGCAAGGAGAGCGTGAATGATAGCATGAGCATTGAGCGCGTCAAAGACGGAAGAATCGTCGAACGGCGCGCGATCGCGGATTGGTCCGGAATTATGCAGCAGCTTGGTCTTGTACCTTTGCCCGAAGCCGAGCACTGACTGTTCTGTTAACCTGATGATTGCCGGTTCGAGCGCCACAATGAGAGCACTATCGCTCCGGGAGTGGCACTTCTAAACCGGGAGCCAGGCTACAGAAAGCAGTGGCGGCTGCCAGCGCGATTCCTCACCTTTTGCTATCGATTCGTGCAATGCGGCGATGCTGACGGCGGTGCAAAAACATCCTAACATGGTTCGCAGCTCATCGTCCAGCTCGAAGCGCTCCATCTGCGGCGAGACAAAGGGTGTTGCCGCATCGTATTTTGGCCTGTGGTCGGTTCAAGTGGCGCAGGATGCGCGCTTTCGCAGAGTCGTGCAAAGGCGCGCCGTGCAGTCTTGAGCGAGACTGTGCTAAGGCGCCGCCGCATAAAAGAGGGGCTGCCCAAAACGCTCCTCACCATAGGCCTCGATTGCCGCCTGGGCCTCGGACGAGGTTATCCACGCGGCGAATGCCTGCGCCAGGCCGTGCTCGACGTTGCCATTGTCGGGGCTGACGGGGATGACGGCGTAGGGGTTGTGGAGGGCGGGATCCGTGTTCTGAAGGAAGGTGTCGCCGCCGCCGAGGACGCTCAGGTCGGGCAGGTTGCGCTGCTGGGCGAGGAAGGTGCCGCGGTCGGCGAGGGTGTAGGCGCCAACCTCATTGGCGTAGGTCAGCGTCTCGCCCATCCCCTGCCCGAGGGAGCGGTACCAGCCGGCGTCGGGGTCGGGGGTGAAGCCCGCCATCTCCCACAGCGCCAGCTCTTTGGTGTGGGTGCCGCTCTCGTCGCCGCGGGAGGCGAAGGGCGCCTGCACGGCGGCGATGGCGGCGAGGGCGTCGGAGGCCAGGGGCATACCGGCGATGGCGGCGGGGTCGGCGGGTGGCCCGACGATGACAAAGTCGTTGATCATCACGGGGATGCGCGCCGTGCCGTGGCCGGCTTCAACGAATGCTTCCTCCCGCGCCGGGGCATGCACCAGCAGCACGTCCGCGTCGCCCGCCTCCCCCAGGGCCAGCGCCTGCCCGGTCCCGACGGCGATGACGTCCACGCGCGCGTTGTGCTGCTCCTCGAAGTCGGGCAGGATGGCGTCGAGGAGGCCGGAGTCGTAGGTGCTTGTGGTGGTGGCGAGGCGGAGAGTAGTTCGCGGCGGCGCCCGATGGGCGCAGGCGGTGAGGCCTGCGGGTGCCAGGAGGAGAGTAACGAGCAGAAGGGCGGTCAGGACACGTGGGACGAGCATGCGTCGGATCTACTGCATGTAGCGCCGCGCTGCACAGGAGGCAGGCAGCGCGGCGGATGGTCGGTGTGCGGGCAGTTCCCGTTCGCTACGGCTGTGGGCGGCGTCGGACGCGCCTTTATTCGACCGCCTTCTCCGGGTTCTCGACCCTGACCCGCATGTTGATGCCGTTCTCCACGCGAGGGATGTAGAAGGCGGTCGGCTCGATCTTATAGGCGCTGTAGGGGGGCATCGGCAGATCGAACGCCTCGATCGCCCCGCTTATCATCTCCGGATACTCCTCCTCAGCGAGCCGCCGCGCCGTCGCCCGCATCTGCACGCCGTTTAGATTCGCCGATAGATCACCAGAGTAATCCGGCTGTCCACTGCTATAGATGCTGATCGCCACCGTCGGATTCTCCTCGATGTGGCGCGAATGGCGGGCATCGTCGGTGGAGAAGAAGTAGAAGTTGAGCTCGTCGTCGTGCACATACTCGATCGTCGCCACCCACGGCTCCTCGCCATCGGTCGTGGCCAGGTTCAGGTAGCGGTTGCCGGCGATGATTTCGCGCACGAACGCCTGGTTGGTTGCAGACTCCATCGGACCCTCCTCATGTGCAACATTTGACCCATTTTTCAGTATAAGTGACTGACGGCTCTTTTTCAAACCTGTGCCTCGCGCTCCAGCAGCAGTGAGACGGCAACGCCGACGACGAGGTTGGAGAGGCTCCGGAGAGGCGTCGAGTGGACGAGCCGAGACGTTGCACCTGCCTCTTTGTCGGGAGAGAATTATCTTACTTTCCTCTTACCGCAGGAGATAGTACGATGGCAGATACGACGAGATTGAGCAACAAAGGCCAGGTCATCATCCCCAAGCACGTGCGCGACGCGCACCGGTGGCAGGCCGGGCAGGAGCTCGTGATTGCAGATACGGATGATGGCATCGTCCTCAGGCCCACGGATCCCTTTCCGGCCACAACGTTGAACGAAGTAGCCGGTTCCCTCGGTTACAAAGGGAGTGCGAAAAGCATCGAAGAGATGGACGATGCGATCCGTGGAGGCGTCGCCGGCCGATATGATCGCGGTTGATACGAATGTGCTCGTGCGCCTTCTGACAGGGGACGATCAGCGTCAGTACGAGATGGCGTACACGCTCTTTGAGGAGGAGGAGATTTTTATTCCGAGAACGGTCATCCTGGAAGCAGCGGGGGTCCTGCGGCACGCCTACCTCTTCTACCCGGCACAGATTGTGGCGGCTCTGACTCGCCTCGCGGGCCTACCGAACGTGACGGTGGAAAGTGCGCGGCAGGTAGCCGATGCGCTGCGATGGCATGCCGACGGCGTCGACTTTGTCGATGCGCTGCACCTGGCAGCCTCACAACACGCAGAGTGACTCGTAACGTTCGATCGTCGCTTCGCAACTCGGGGCACCGGTATATCGGGCGTCCCTCGACGTGCCAGATTAATCCGTCTCTCCCCCCTTCTCCCGCGCCAACGCCCGCATCGCATCCCGCTCCAGCAGCAGCGAGACGGTGACGCCGACGACGAGCGCCCAGAAAAAGGGGCCGAAGCCGAGGAGGGAGATGTCGGACAGGGAGACGGCGAGGGCAGATACCGGCCCCAGAACCAGCGGGCCCTCCGTGACCTTCTGCAGAGCGTTGACGAGCACGTTAAAGAGCGCCAGCCCCGCGAGCGTGGCGAGCAAGGCGGGGGGAATAAAAGCGGGGAGTTCGGCGGCGAAGCCGGCAAAAAGGCCGATCACCACCGCTCCCGCGCCGGCGAGAAGGGCGGCGCGGCGGCGAAGGCCAACTGCGCCCGCCTCGGGCCCGGCGACGAGCGAGGTAATGGGCAGCGAGAGAGAGACGCCGATGGGGCCGATGAGCGAGCCGAGGATGGCGCCGAGGCCGCTGGCGGTGTCGACGGCACGCACCGGCGGCTCGTAACCTTCCTCCCGTAGGAAGATGATCGACGGCAGATTGGCCTGGAGCACGATCAGCACGACCAGGATCGGCGAAATGGTGACGATCGCCGGCAGCGAGAAGGCGGGGGCGGTGAACTGCGGCGCGGGCAGCAACCACCGCGCGGGAAGCGGCCCGATCTGGCCGGTCAGGCCCGCGATGAGGAGGCCGACGACGAGGGCCGGCAGGATGGCAGGCAGGAAATGGCTGAGAAAGCGGCGCCCGAGGAGGTAGGCGAGCAGCGTGCCGCCGACGAGAAGCGGCGCCTGCCCGAGGGCGGTGAACGCTTCCCAGACAATGGAGATGACGGCGCCGGAGAGGAGGCCAAAGATGATCGGTGCGGGCAGCCAGGCGGCGAGCCGGCCGGTGAGGTTGAAAGCGCTGATCAGCAGCACGCCCGCGCCGGCGACGATGAAGGCGCCGATCAGCTGTGGATAGTGGAACTCCTGGCTGATCGACACGACGAAGATCAGGGCGAAGAGGTTGGCGGTGGCGACGAGCGGCTGGCGAAAGAAGAGGACGAAGGCCACGCTGAGCAACCCGGTGAGGCCGTAGATGGCCATGATCCAGCTGGCGGTTTCGTCGGCGGTCAGACCCAGCCCCTGTGCCGCCGCCAGCGGCACAGGCAGCACGGCGGCAAAGAGGATGACGACGCGGGTGGCGATGCCGATCGTCGACGACCAGTCGTCTGCTTTAACTCGTTCGAACATTCAGGCCTCTGGCGGGGAGTGCGGCATGGACTACGACGATGATAAAGGGATCGGACTGAATTCGCCACAGATAGCGGATCAGGGTGGTCGCCTGCCGGATCGGAAAACCGGCGATAGCAAATGTAACAGAGGCGTGCGGAACCGGGCATCCGCCGAAAGAATGATGGCGGCGACCGGCCCTAAGTGTTACATTGCAGGCGCGTGTCTCACCGGCTTTTCCTCGTTCCCCGCTCGTTTCGGGTGAGACAGATAGGCACGCCGTCGGAGGTAGCAAAGCAGGTTGGTCTGATGAGACGAAAAATGTGGATGATGTCTAACAGCGTGTGGTCTGCGTCAAAAGTATTCTCGCAGCAGTATCGCGCGAAGTTCTTCCTTGCCGGACCGGGGAGTGAAACTGGCTGTGGATGACTGCGTCTGCCTTACCCCGCCGTTTGCCGCTTCGGCGGTTGCATCACGCGCCGTGGGCGTGGATCGGAGCGAGGGACGATTCGGGGAGGTAACTATAGAAACGTGCCTGCAGTGCGGGCGAAACTGGCTTCGCTACTTCGTCGAGTACGAGGCCTTCCCGGAGTCGGGGCGCTGGTACCGGGGCCTGCTGCCCGCGGAGCGCGCGGGCGCCGTCACGCCAGGGTCGGCCGTGGCGATCCTGGAAGCGCTCGATTGGTACTTTTATGGGGGTAGTTACTTTCGCACGACGGGTAAGATAGGCTCCGGCCCCCTCTTCACGGGGCTGTAACGCTGTCGCGCAGGCGCCGGGGACGCTGGAGACCGGCCGATCGGGCCAGGCAACCGGGAGCGGCGATCGTGCTGCTATCGAAGATCGTTTCCCGGTTGCCGTCGCCCCTACCGCGCCACGCGGATTGGTTGGAGAGTTGCCGCGCGGCGGTTACATACGATGATTACACGAGCCGCCGGATCTCAATCCAGTCGCCGCCGTGCGCTTCGTCGAGGCGGTGCAGGTTCTCTCCGGGGGCCAGAATGACGAGGTGCGCCGCTTCGTCCATCTCGTCCAGCGCCTGTCCGAACACGGGGAAGGCGTCGCGCCTCAGCTCCAGCAGCTCGTCTCGCTCCTGCTGGCGGAGAGCATCGCTCTCGCCGGCGAGGGCGCGGGTCAGGCTGGAGAAGCCTTCGGCGTCCGGCTGCTGCGCGGGGTCCATCGCGTTCAGCCCGCCGAGGATGGCCCGCGTCAGCTCATCCTCGTCCAGCTCGAGGTCGCGCAGGTACTGCCCGCTGCGCTCGTAGACGTCGAGCGTCCGCTCCAGATTCGGGTCGCGGTAGGAGGCGAAGGTGAAGATGCCGGAGCGCGGCTCCAGCGCCGCCGGGGCGCCGTACGCGCCGCCTTCGGCGCGGATCTTCTCCCACAGCCAGGTGCGGGCCAGATAGCGGGAGACGGCGCCGCCGGCGCCGCTGCGTTCGTAGCCGCTCGCATAGAGGTCGCCGGCCTTGCCGACGTAGTTGACCTGCCCCGGAATGATAAAGCCCTCGCGCCGCGGCAGTTCAGCCATTGTCCACGCCTGCGGCTTAAAGTCGGTCGCCGGCAGCGCTTCGAGGAAGTCGCCGAGTTCGGCGCGCGCCGCCTCCCAGGCCTCGGCGTCCACCGTGATGTTGACGAGCATCACGTTGCGGTTGAGCAGGTGATAGCGCACGCCTTCCAGCCGCGTGCGCACGCTCTCCCAATCGTCGGCGATGTTCTCCTCCAGCTCGCGCAGGAAGGTGAGGTAGGCGATGCCCGTCATCTGCTCGTTCGCCCAGGCCGCTTCCTCGAAGTGGGCGCGCAGCCGACCCATGACGAAACGGTAGCCCTGCGGGATGAGGCTCGCTTCCAGCTGCGCCTTCTCGGCGCGCACGATCTGCAAGAAGCGCTCTTTGTCGTTCAGGTTGACGCCCAACAGCAGGTCGCTCAGGATGTCGAGCAGGTTGTCTGCGTTGTCCAGCGTCGCCTTGCCACGCAGGAAGAGGTAGACCGGCCCGGCGCTATCGGCGTCCGCATGCGGCGTGGCGACGAGGGCCGGGCGAATGCCGCCGGTCTGGGCGCCGATGCGCTGGGTGATGGCGACCACGTCTTCGCTCTCCGTTCCCATCTTGAGCAGCGCCTCGGCAAAGAGGGCGGCGTAGGGCAGCAGCTCCTGCGGCAGGGTGCGCAGGTTGAAGCCCAGGTCGAGGTAGAGGATGCCGTTGGTCGGCAGTGGGTGGTGGAAGGCGCGCACGCCGGCGACCTCGTGCTCCGCGCGCGGCGTCGTCGGCTGCTCGCGCTCCAGGTCCTCGCGGTCCAGCATCGGCAACGTCTCCAGCGCCTCGGGGGCGTCGGGGCGCGCCTGCAGCTCCTTCAGCTTGCGCGTGTTCTCCACAATCTCCTGTCGCTGTGCCGGCGAGAGCTCCGCATCAATCTCTTGCAGCCGCTTCGCTTCCTCCGCCTGCAGCCGCCCGCCGAGGGCCGGGTCGGGCTCCAGCTTCATCGTCAGGCGGTGGGGATTGTCCAGCAGCAGCGTGCGCAGGCGGCGGGTCAGCAGGTCGGGGTCCGCCTCCATCTGCGCCTTTAGCTGCTCCAGCGGCTCGGCAAAAGCCAGCCGCTCGATGGGATCGCCGCCGTAGATCCAGCGGTTCATGGCGCGCACCATCAGGGTCAGGCCCTGCTGGGCGCCGAAGCCACCGGCGTTGTTCTCGCGCAGGCGGAACTCGACGGTGTTGAGCGCGGCGTCGACGGTGGCGGGGTCGAGCCCCTCTTCGCCCAGCTCGCGCAGCGTCTCCACCACCAGCGTCTCTACCTCGTCCAGCCGCTCGACCGGCACGCCGCGCAGGCCGGTGGCAAAGGCCGGCTGGCGCACGCCCAGCCACGAGAGGGGGTCGAGCACGTCTTCGCCCAGCCCCGAGTCGAGCAGAGCGCGGCGCAGCGGGGAGGCCTGCGAGCCGACGAGAGCTTCAAAGAGGACGAGGCGCGTCAGCGTATCAACCTCACTCGCGTCCTCCGGCAGTGCCCAGCTGGTCAGCACATAGCCCTTCTTGCCCTGCCCGTTCTCCGTCGCCTGGTAGGGCACGGAGACGGTGCGCGGCTCGCCGAAGGGGCTCTGCAGCTCCGGCACGGGCGCCGGCTCGCCGGCCCCTTTGCGCGCCTCATAGTCGTCGAGGAAGTCGTCCAGACGCTCCAGCACCTCCTCCAGCGGCAAGTCGCCGTAGAGGAAGAAGCGGGCGTTGGCGGGGTTGTAGTGGCGGGCGTGGAAATCGACGAGCTGCTCGTAGGTCAGGTCGGGCATCACCGAGGGATCGCCGCCGCTGAAATGACGGTAGCCGGTGTCGGGGAAGAGGTGGCGCCCCAGCTCGGCGTAGATGAGCATGTCGGGGCTGCTGAGCGCGCCCTTCATTTCATTGAAGACGATGCCCCGGTAGCCAAGCTCATCCTCCTCGTCCTCCAGCTCAAAGTGCCACCCTTCCTGGTCAAAGGTGTGGCGCGCCAGGATGGGATGGAAGGCGGCGTCGAGGTAGACCTCCATCAAATTGTAGAAGTCCTGCAGATTCTTGCTGGCGACCGGATAAGAGGTCATATCGGCGCCGGTCCAGGCGTTGATGAAGGTCGCCAGGGAGCCTTTCACCATCTGCAGGAACGGCTCCTTGACCGGGTACTTCTCGGAGCCGCCGAGGACGCTGTGCTCCAGGATGTGCGGCAGGCCGGTGCTGTCTTCGGGCAGCGTGCGGAAGGTGACGCCGAAGGTCTTGTTGCGGTCGTCGTTAATCAGCGCCAGCAGCTCGGCGCCGGTCGCCTGGTGGCGGTAGAGGTGGGCGTCGAGGTTCAGCTCCGGCAGATGCTCCTCACGGACGAGGGTAAAGCCAGTTTCGGTATCCGTCCCGCTCGCGGCAGGCGTGGTCGTGGTCATAGGGAAGCTCTCCTTCAACTGATTGCTAATTTTGTGTGGGCACGCGCCAACGCGCCCACCGGCTATGATACCACGAATTGCGGCGATGCGTCAGCCTTACCGCCCGGCGACATCAACGGTTGCAACCGCAGCTTCAAGTGTAAAGCGCGCTTCCACTATTGGTTCGCGCCTCAAGATTCAGCTTCCGGCACCCGCTTTATCTGCCGGTGATCAGGGAGCGGGTGCCTTAAAGGGAAACCCTCCCGGAACGTCGGAAAGCTCCGGGAGGGTGAGCAAATGATGGCGACGGTTGTGTCGAGAGCGGCGTGCGCGCTAGACCTGGCGGGCGGGGGCGACGCGCCGGTAGCTGATCCAGTCGGCGGCGGCGGCAGCGACCAGGAGGAGGGCGCCGGCGACCATCCACGGCTCGTCTCCGGCGGTCCCTTCGTGGAGGTGGAGCAGGAAGTGGGTGAAGACGAAGAGCGTGCCCGCGGTTGCCAGCAGCACCGCCGCCGACTGCCCGTGGCGCCGGCTGTTGCGGTGGAGCAGAAACGCCGTCAGCGGGGCGAAAAGGAGCATGCCCCAATGCAGGGCGAAGGCGAGGGCGCCGCCGAGCACGAGCGGACCGAGGGCGATCGCGCCGATGGCGCACGTGCCGGCGCCACACGCGCCGGCGGCGGCGGTTGCCGAAGGGAATCCGATGCGGGCGAGGGTTGTACGAACGGTGTGAAACATGATCTGGCCTCCTTACGGGCACTAAAAGATTGTGGACAGAGCAGTAAACTTACTCGACGGTTACGGTCAGTTCCTGGGTCATCCCCGGCCCTTCCAGCGCCACGTGGGCGCCGTCTGCAGCCTGGAGGCACAGCGTGTGCGTGCCGGCATCCAGCTCCAGCGTCGCCTCCGTCTGGCCCTGGCCAAAGTGGAGGTGGGCTTCATCTTTGGGGACGGCTTCCCCGGCGGCGACACAGGGGGTGTCGACCATAATGTGCAGGTGTCCGGCCCCTTCGCGCACCTCTCCGGCGGGCTCCACGACGAAGCTCTCGGCCCCCATACGCACGGTGACCGGGCTGGCGACGGCGGCCTCGTTCGCCGGCTCGGCGAAAAAGACCCGGGGCGTGTCCGCTGGCGCCTGGGGCGCGCAGGCGACTGCAAGCAGCGCCAGCAGGGCGATCAGGACAGCCAGAGTAATGTGGTGACGGTTCATCGCACGATAGATCATCTCAATCTCTCCTTTCATTGAGGTGGATAAGCGTGAATGCCGCTCCGACTGCCACCTGACGGCGCTGCATTCACCTGATCTATCGTCGCCGGCACGAAAAAGTAACAGATTGGTACAGAATGGGAGAGAAGCGGGCGCCCACGGGAGGCGGGCGCCCTTTCGGGGACGATGCGGCAGAGCCCGTCAAGGAACGCGCCTGCGGTTGCTTATGGAGGTGCCGGTCATCTCACGCCACCCCACGCACATCTACTTGACGATTATCGGCAGGAAAGCCAGATCTGGCGCGGCGGCGCAGATGGCAGCGACCTTCACCATCTCGTCTGTGCCGCTGTTGACGACGGCGGAGCTCTGCCAGCCGACGGGCCCGGCGTATGTGCCGGGGGACTGCTGGATCAGGCGGTTGCCGCTGTCGCCAGGGAAGGTAGGCGCCGAGGAGCTAGCTTCCATGTTCAGCACGTTGTCCACGTCGACACCGCCGCCGATGGCCACCATGCCCTCCGGGCAGAGCACACGTTCGACCGCGAAGCTCCCCGCCGACGCCGTAGCGGAACCGACCATCGTGCTCACGTCGGGCAGGTCCACGCAGATAGCGGCGACCTTCATTTGCTGAGCGGTTCCGCTCTCCACCACGGCGGTGGCCTGCCAGCCGATGGGTGCCGGGCTGGCACCGTCGGCCTGGACGAGGAGCCGAGTGCCACCGGCGCCGTCGGGAAAGACCGGCGCTGAGGAGCTGAGCTGCATCGTCAGCACGTTATTGGCGTCCGCGCCGCCGCCGACGGCGACGGTATTATCAGGGCAGAGCACACGCTCCAGGGTAAAGTTGCCGGCGTCCGCCGTAGAGAAGCTGACGACGGTGCTAACGTCGGGCAGATCGGCGCAGATCACGGCGACGCTAAAGCTCTGCTCCGAAGCGGTCGTGTTGACGGCGCTGGCCTGCCAGCCGATTGGCGCCGGGCCTGCGCCATTGGCCTGGGAGATAAGGCGGCTGCCGCCGGGGCCGTCGGGAAAGACCGGCGCGGAAGAGCTGACCTGCATCGTCAGCACATTGTTGACGTCGACGCCGCCGCCGATGGCGACCAAGCCCTCGGGACAGAGCACGCGCTCGACGCCGAAGCTGGCGGCAGATGCTGTCGCCTGCTCGACGACGGTGGTTACGCGCGGCAGGAAGGCGGCGCTGACCGCCGCAGGGGTTTCGGGCGCCGCCGTTGCAGCGGGGAGGGCGCTGCTGCCGGCGAACGCCAGGAGGAGCGCGGTTACCATCAGTAGGAACATACGGATCTTCATCGGTAGTGCCTCCTTTGCTTGTAATGTGGGGCAAAATGCCCGCGGATAGACGCGACCGACACTCGCTGGCGCACCATTATGGCGGTGAGCTAGCATTCCGTGGTCAGTAGTGGGTTAAGGTGCCGTTCGTGCTTTGCGACGAGAGTTCATACGCTACCTCAGTCGGAGGAGTGCTACTATACCACGCAGCAGACAAAGGTGTCACCGGTACGCTACTCCCACACCAGCAGCGGCGCTTCCCAGCCGGCCCAATCGCCGTCGGTGGTGCCCTGGGCTGCGTCCGGTCCGCGGTTGGCGAGGAAGGCATTCAGCCCCGTCGCCAGCCACGGCAGGTAGAGGAGGAGTGTCGTCAGCGCCGCCAGAGGCACGCAGCCCAGGCGCCGCAGGAAACGCCCGGCGCGTCCCCCGCCGTAGCCGCGCGTTCGCTCCTCCCTCCCGCGCCCCGCGCCGCCGTACCATTGCCCACGGAGGCCGGGCACGACCCAACCCACCAGCACCACCGTCTGCGAGGCAAGCACCAGAAACGCTCCATAGTGGTGGGTATAGAGCGCGGCTCCGATCGCCACGGCATAGGCGACGAAGGACAGCGCCCGCGGCGCAGGGCCGCGTAGAGCAGCACCAAGGAGGCCAGGGAAAAGAGCATTAGCAGCGCGTAGTGGCGCGCCTCCTGCGAGTAGCGGAGGTGGAAGGGCGAAAAGAGGAGCAGCGCGCCGGCCCACAACCCTACCCACGGCCTTCCGGCGCGCTGGCGTGGGCACCGGTTTCTCCCCAAGCTCCTTGGCTGATCGGATGTCGGGCGGGAGTACAGAGCTGTGGTCGGTGGGGCAAAGTGCGCGCACAGGCGACAGCCGTTGCCACCCCGGCAGCAGGGGGACTGTTACGCGTCCGCCGGTGTCGCGACTCGCCCCACAAAAAGCAGGTGGTCGGAGGCCCCGTAAAGCGACGGCTCATGCCCCAGCCGGTAGTTTAGCTCCACCCACACCTCCCACGCCTCACCCTCCAGCGCGTTTACCCGCTCCTCGTGGCCCGCCACGACCCCCTCCAGGCCCAGCAACTTCACCTTCTCCAGCCCCGCCTCCGCCATCAGAGGCTCTATCTCGTCCGGATGGGCGAAGTAGGCGTGGATGAAGCCGCTCTCGGGGTCGTCGTGAACGCCGGTGCGCAGGATGTGCTCCGCGTACGCCCGCTTTTCCACCGGCCACTCCGGGTAGTGGGCGGCGCTGTCGCGGAAGCCGGCGAAGCGGGTGACGAAGGCGGCAAAGATAAGTCCGCCCGCCGCCACCACACGCATCGTCTCGCGCACCGCCCGCAGGCGCTCGTCGTGCTCATGCAGGTGATAGAGGGGGCCGAGGAGCAGCGCGGCGGCAAACTGGCCCGCGGCAAACGGGAGGTGGAGCGCGTTGGCCTGGGCGAAGCCCTCAAAGGCGGCACCCTCCCGTTTCGCCAGCCGCCGGGCCGCCCAGCGGACATTCTCCACCGCCAGGTCCACCGGCGTCACCCGGTAGCCCGCCGCCGCCAGCGCCAGCGCGTAGCGCCCGGGCCCGCTGCCGACGTCGACCACCCGCAGCGGTCCCTCGCCTGACGGGGGCGGCAACAGCTCGCGCAGCGCCCGCATCGTCAGCGCGTACTCCGTCCGATGCCGCTCCAGCCGCTCCCACTCGCGGGCGACGCTTTCGTCGTAGAACTGCTCGACGCGCTTCACGATCGCGTTCTCCTCCTGAAGCTGCCGCTATAGGCGGGCGGCTGGCAGGAACCTGCCACCTCCGCTATCGCCCGCGCACCCCCCAGCAGGCGCGCCTCCTCCCACCGCTTCCCCACGAGCTGCAGCCCGATCGGCAGCCCTTCTGAGGCCAGCGCATGCGGGATGACGACGGAGGGATGGCCGCTATCGTTGAACAACTTGGCGTGGGCGTTGGCCATCCAGTACCCTTCCTCTGTAAAGCGCGCGAAGCCTGGCGGTTCTAGGACGTACCGGTCTCCGACGGCACGACAAGCGTCACGACCGTCCCCTCGCCTGGAGAAGAGTCTACCTCAAACTCGCCGCCGAAAAGCCGCACGCGGTCGCCCATCCCCTTCAGGCCGAAGCCGGTACCACTCTGGCGGCGCACGAGCGTGGCCGCGTCAAAGCCCACGCCCTCATCACGCACCTGGATCACCAGTTCGTTGCCGTCCATATGTGCAGATAGATGAGCGCACTCAGTGCCGGCGTGCTTGACGACGTTGAACAGCAATTCGCGCACCAGCCTGACCACCACCTTCTCCATGTCTGCATTGGGGATGGTCGCTTTTTTGTCGACGTCCACCGAAACGGCGAGCTCATAGCGCTCCGCCATAAAGTCGCGTAACCAGACGAAGCTGCTCTGCAGTCCGTCGCCATGCAAAGCAGGCGGGGTCAACTCCACGCTGAGATCGCGCGTCATCCCGATAATCTCGCTCAGGGAGGCGCCGGTGGCGCTGAGAGCCGCCCGCATCTCGTCCGCGTCGCCGCGCCGGCCGAGCTCTACCTGAATGTGAAGCGCCACCAGCATTTGCTGAATGTCATCATGCAAGATCTGGGCAATCCGCTTCCGTTCGCGCTCTTCGGCGAAAGAAAGCTCGACGGCGAGCTGGCGCACCTGCTCCTGAGCCCGGACGCGCTCGGTAACGTCGATCAACGTGGTCACGGCGACCGGCCGCTCGTCCAACGTGGCCGTCTCTACCGACATCAGCAGGGTGCGCTCCTTGCCCGCCCCATCGGCGAGGTGGATTTCCACGTTTGATAAGGCACCCTCCTCCTGCAGACGTCTCCGCACCTGCTCCCACTCCTTCTGGTGAGCTTTGGCTCGAGCAGCAAGTCTCGCGGCATGCTTGCCGACCACCTCATCATGCTCGAGCCCGAAGAGGTGCAGGTAGGCCGTATTGGCGTCGAGAACAACGGCATCGTCCAGGCTCACGAGCGTCGTCGGAACCGGGCTGGTGTGAAAGAGGGTGAAGAAGCGGTTTCGTGCTTCCAGTAATGCCTCGCCGGAGCGGGCGAGCGCCCGCGTGCGCTCCGCAATCCGCGCTTCCAGCGTGCGGTTTAGCTCGTGCAGCTCCGCCTCTCGCCGGCGCAGTGCCTGTTCCAATTGCAACCGCTCCGTAATATCTGTGTTCGTGCCGAACCAGCGCACGACCTTCCCGTTCTGGTCACGAATCGGCAGGGCCCGCGAGAGGAACCAGCGGTACTCGCCATCTTTTCCTCGCAGCGGGAAGGTATCCTCCCAGGGCTCTCCGCTCTCGAAGGAGCGCCTGATGCGCCGGACGACGCGCTCGACGTGGTCGGGATGGTGGACTTTCCGCCAGCCCCATCCTTCCATCTCTGCCAGCGTGGTGCCGGTATAGTCGTACCAGCGCCGGTTGTACCAGTAGATCCAGCCCTCGCCGTCCGCCATCCACGCCAGTTGGGGGATGGAGTTCGCCATGGTGGTGAACTCCTGTTCCCGCTCGCGCAATGCCTGTTCAGCCCGCTTCCGCTCGCTAATATCGCGGACAGTACCTCCCCTGTAAAGCGAGCGTCCATCTCCGCCTTTGCCCACCACAAAAGAGTCGGAGAGCCAACGGTAGTGCCCGTCTTTATGGCGGAAGCGGTACTCGACAAAGCCCTTACCGGCGCTATCACCCTCCTCGACGGCGGAGCGGACCGCCTCGTGGTCCTCAGGATGGATGTGCCGCCAGACCTGTTCCATCGTGAGTTTGTTTATCTCGTCGGGCGTAAAGCCTGTGATGCGCTCAATCGTGGGGCTCATGTACTCGTAGCGATCGTTCTGGAGATCGCGCCGGTAGGCGGCGTCGAGCGACCCTTCGAGCAGTTCACGGAAACGCATCTCACTCTCGTGCAGCGCCTCTTCGACCTCGCGCCGCTCGGCGATCTCCGCCTGCAGCGTGCGTTGTTGCGGCTGCTGGGGAGCACCTGCTGCCGCTCTCTGCACGGTGATGTCGGCGACGACCGCGTTCAGCCGGGTGGGCACGCGGCCCGACCCCTCCCCGGCGAACTGTACACGGCCGCGGATGGCAATCCAGCGGCGTGCTCCATCGGGGCGGACCAGCCGGGTTGCCACAATGAAAGCGCCACCGGCATCGGGAGCGGTCGCCCGCGCCAGGGCCTCCCGCGCACGCTCCCGCTCGTCCGGGTGAATCAGGTCGAGCCATCGTTCCATGCTCGCCGGTTCGTACGCGCCGACGCCAAATATCTCGCGGCTCCGGGCATCCCAGTGGGTGGCGCCGGCGATGAAATCGTGGACCCACACGCCCAGGTCGGCTGACTCCAGCGCCAGGCGCAACTGCAGCTCGCGCTGTTGCAGACGCTCCTCCGCCTCTTTCTGCTGTGTAACATCGCGGATGGTGATGAGCACGTAGCGCAACACGCCGCTCTCGTCGAAGATGGGTGTGCCACTGTAGGCGCCGATAAAAGTTTTGCCGCTGTCCCTGCACCGGACCCGAACTTCGTCAGCAGCGAAACGCTCGCCGCGTAGGGCACGCGCCAGAGGCCGCTCCGCCGTGGGGAGTCGGTTGCCCGCCATATCAGTCACTTCCCACAGCGCGTCAGCCTCTTCCAGGGCGCCCGGCGCCTCTTCGCCAGGCGCGTAGCCGTGGAGGGCGAGCCAGGCGGAATTGTGGAAGATAACGCTGCCGCCGGCGTCGGCCACGGCGAGCGCCTCCGCCATACTGCCGGCGACGGCTTGCAAGAGTTGGAGTTCGTCTGGCGCGGCAGGAGAAGATAGCGCGCCGACCAGACCGGAGACGTGCGCAGCACGCTCGGAACGCCCTTCGTACGTCGGGTTATCAGGATTCTCTGGATGTTGGGACACAGAACTCATGCCTGGAGGCCTTTTGCTTTCAAGCCTTGTACGGCGGCTATCTGAATGAGTGGCGTCGACTTTCGCCAACCAGAGAGCCCCTGTCATGACCGGAGGCGACTGACTTGGCACAGACAGCTTTCCAACGATCATCACAGGGGCTCTTTGAGCACCCTCATTCTATTTGCCGATGCGAATTAATGCCCCGTTTCTCGGGGAGCTGCCACTATTCAGACGTGCCAAGTCAGCAAGCTTTATTATATCCGGAACGACGCATTCTTTCAACGCCGGCGCACCCCATGGCGCGCTTGCCGCTCGCCGAGAGCGCGCTGAGTGGTGGCCGCTGTCGCTAGGCTGCCGAGACACCGCCCCGGGCCACGTGGGCCTTGTTCGCCGCGCCGGGGAGTCGCGCGATTGGCTGAGTCGCAGGCCGCCGAGGCGACCGCGGCTTTTGAGGCGACAACGCGGGCCACAAACATCGCCGCCGGCGCTACAGCGCCGCCTCCAGCAACAGTCGCTGGCTCCCCACCACCAACTCCCGCGCCTCTGCGACCGGCCGGAAGCGCGCCTCGACCTCCCACACGGGCGCCTCTTCCTGCTCCTCCGGCGCGTGCGCCCGCGCACGCGCGCGGTAGACCAGTTGCAAGAAGTCGGGATAGGGATGGGGGTAGCCGGGGGGCTTCGGCCCCAGATGGTGGAAGTGGGCGACGGCGAGTAGCGGGCCAATCGTGGCGCGCCAGCCCGTCTCCTCCAGCACCTCCCGCCGCGCCGTCTCCTTCAGCCCTTCCCCAGCCTCCCGCCGCCCGCCGGGCACGACGTGGTAAAAACCGTCGGCGTCGAGGACCGTCATCACCTCGTCGCCGCGCAGCACCACCGCACGCACGGAGGTCACGAGCGGCTCCGGCGGCAGCTCCTGCGTGAGATAGACGGCGATGCGGAGCGGCAGGAAATCCTCCTGCCACGGCCACATTACCTCCTCGCTGTGGCTGGGGGCGCGGCCTGCGAGATAAGCGGCGAGCTGTTCTTCGGAAAGAGGCATCACTCTCTACTTCATCTTACAGACGGAGTACTTTCCGTTGCGAACCGTTAGCGCGCGGAGCATTGAGGGCCGCCTCAGGCCCTGTAGCCGCGGATTGCGACCGCGCTGACCCCGTCGCGCGCGGCGCCGTGCGGGCGAGCATGGTGGGCTCGGCTACGGCGCGCGCTCCACCTCCTCGGGCGAGACGGGAATGCCGCCCGGCTGGTAGGCGGCTACCTGGGGCACGTAGAAGAAGATCTTCGACCGGTCTCTGGCGAACCACTCGCGCACCATCTGCGCGGTCCAGATGACTGCCGCCTCCCGCAGTGTCTGCTGACTCAGCGGCAGCGAAAGCCGCTGCTCGTCGACGACGTAGGTCAGCGCCGACGAGGAGCGGTCGAGCCGCTGCAGCGGCACGCGGATGCGGTCCAGCCGGGCCATGAAGTGGTCCGGCATGCGGTGGAAGTCGATAGGCGTGAGGAAGACGCCGGAGTTGTGGTAGGGGCGGCCGAGCACCGGTTGCCCGATCATCTGGTAGAGCCGCTCGTAGAAGCCCGGCATCTGCGCCTCCAGCTCACGCCAGCGCTCGCTGTCGGGGAAGTCGCTCAGCGGGCGCAGCCCGTTCTCGAGGATGGAGGAGACAAGCGCGTCGTCAGGGTTTAGAAAGTAGTGGTACAGCGTGTCGGTGGAGACGACGCGGGTTGCTTTGTTCATCCGGGTTCTCCCTTTCCGCTCACGGCTTCCACTGTCGGAAAAAGCTGATAATCCCGATATCGTTCGGCGTCAGGCGGCGGATGCTGTTCGGAAAGTCATCGCCGGCGGTGCAGGTGGTGCAATGTTCCCAGGCGACGACGGCGGCGGCGACGGGCACTGACTTGCCGAGCTGCCAGTCGTAGAAGTAGTGGTAGACGGGGCTGCCGCTGTGCCCGCCGCTGATATCGCAAGCGGTACGGATGACGCGGTTCCAGCCGTCGCTACCCTGGAAGAGGTAGTTACCCATGTCGCACAGCTGCAGGTCTCCGTAGAGGGAGAAGGGCAGGCAGTCCGCGGGCGAATTGCTACGGCCACAGACGGGGTAGCCGCGGTTGTAGTGCCACTGCGGGTTCAGCTCGCTCGCCGGGCGCGCCACATAGCCCATCCAGCCGGTCTGGTACCCCAGGTGCTCGGGGATGATGATCAGCGCCCAATCCCATTCCGTCGCCGCGTAGCAGTTGCCGGCGCAGTTGGCGTCGCTGTACTGGCTGCTGCGCCACCGTGAGGGGGTGAAGTACCAGCGGAAGCCGTCGCCCGGCTGCGGGTTGGGCGACATTGTGGAGTCGCCGTACGGCGTCTGGAGCAGATTGCGTCCCGGCGTGACGGTGAAGCTGTACCACTGGTTGGTCCCGCGCTTGTTGACGCAGTGGGCGGCGGTGAGAATGTGGCGCGGGCCGACGAGGGCGCCGGAGCAGTTGTTGCTGAAGTGGGCGATGGTGCGCCAGGGCCAGTTCGTCGTCGACGTGAGGCGGATGCGGCTGTCCACGCCGTTACTCCACCCTTCCACCTCGTGTGGCGGGGCGCCCTGCACGCCCCAGGACGGCGCCGCCGCGCCCCTGGTGCGGCTGCCGATGTAGCCCAGCGCCGGGTCCTGGGCGACGTCAGGCGGAAGGTAGGCGTCGTCCCCACCGCGCAGGCGCTGAATCTCCGCCAGCAGCGGGCCGGCGACGGTGATTTCGTACTCCAGCTGCGAGAAGGCGTCGAAGAGGCGCAGGCGCGCCGTCTCCGTGCCCGTCTCGTCCGCGCCCGGCTCCCGCGGATCGTCGGCGGGGTTGCCGCCGCTGGCGCGCCCGCTCGGCATCTCCACCGCCTCCTCAATCAGCGTGCCGGTGCCGACCACTTCCACGGAAATCGAGTCGTTGATCCGAATCGTCGTGCCCGGGTTGGGGTTCGACTCGATGAACGCCGTCAGATCGAGCAGGCCGAAGGGGTCCGGCGGCGCCCCCGGCTGGCGGATGAGGGGCAGGTAGAGCTGCTCTGCGGGTAGCGCCGGCGCAACCACCTCGTCGAAGAGGAGTAACTGCGGCAGGCTGGCGCCTACGAGTTCCATACCGTCGAAGACGCGCACGTTCGGCCCCCCTCCGCTGCTCGCTTCCTCGGTAAAGCGGACGCGGTCGGCCTCGATGCGCCCGTTGGGGATCTCGAACGGCACTGCTTCGGGCAGGCTGAGTTCCCAGAAGAGATGTCCCGTCGCCGGCTCCACGCCGACCGCCAGCCGCGGCGCACAATCGGGAAGCAGCGTCCCGTCGCCGCTGAACCACTCAGTGAGGCCGATGTTGGCGACCCCGTTGGGGATCCCCCGCGCGTTGTACACCATACTACCGTCGAGGTAGGCGCCGATTGTGTAGCGGCCCGCGGGAAAGGAGCCCGCCATCGGTAGCGTCAGGGTGTCGGTGACGTTACAGAGGCTCGGATGCTCTTT
>JAWVYW010000036.1:0-27534 GCA_033722535.1 Promineifilaceae bacterium (SeqCode) | reverse complement strand
GTACGGCAAGAGAGAGCGCTACTGGGGTGCTCCCGGTCGCCCGGTCTCCAGCGGTGGCGCCACAGCCAGAAAATCTTCGGCAAAGCGACGACTGTACTGCTCGAGCAGCGTCTTTACCGTACCGGCGTTTTCCGCCTTCACGATCAGACCCGCATGCTGGGGCTTGTGCAGGCGCCAGACTACTTCCGGTTCATCATAATTTGACATGTCCGGCCACTCCTGTCGTGCGAGACAGACGAGAAGGCCGGCATAGTCGTGGCTCCGTTCGGGTAGCGTATACTGTTCGCCGCGCGCGTGGGCCATCTCCGCGGCGGCCCACTCCTCCCATAGGTCGATGCCGGTGGCGGCGCGGATCATGAGGTGGATGTTCGCCCCGCCGACACGGGCCGCTGTCTCCAGGAAGTAGAACTGGCCATCCTCGCCCTTGATGAATTCGGTGTGCGCGGCGCCGCGCTCCAGCCCCAGCCCTTCTTGCAGCTTTCTGTTCATCTCCAGAATCGTCTGCGCGCCCTCGTCGTCCTCGGGCAGCAGGCGCGTCATGAAGACGCCCCCGCTGTGGGAGACGTCGAGAGGTGGACGGCCATACTTGCTGGCGACGGCAAAGCGCACTTTGCCATCTACAACCAGTGAATCGGTGTGATAAACCTCGCCCGGGACGTAATCCTCCAGCAGAAAGAATGACTGCTGATCGCCCAGCGCGTCGAGCTGCTGCCACACCTCGTTGGGGTGGTTGACCTTTTTGATACCCATTGCGCCCGCTTCCGAACGGGGTTTCAGCACCCATGGCGGCGGGACCTCCTGCATCCAGGCGTGCAGGCGCTCGTAGTCGAAAACGGGCGTGAAGGCAGGAACCGGAAGTCCCAGGTCGCGCGCGCCGATACGCATCGCCAGTTTGTCGCGGAAGTAGCGCACCTGGCTTTCGCCGATACCGGGCAGGCGGAGGTGCTCGCGCAAGCTGGCCGCCGTCTCCACATCGTAGTCGTCCAGGGGGATAATGCGATCGATCCGACGATCACGTGCCAGGTAGCTGATGGCGTGGATGATGTCTGGTCGTCGTGTTAGATCGGGCATGACGAAGCGCTCGTCGATGCTCTCAGAAGGCCACGCCTGATTCGCTTCCTCCTCGGCGACGACTAAGATAACGTGCGCGCCGAGATCAGAGGCCTTTTCGAGAAAGCCCGTGCCTTTGTAGTAGCTTGCCAGACAAAGGATTGTCACATCTTGAGCCATCTGGGGGTCTCCTTATCGTGGGTGCGCGCCAGGATGCCGGCGCGTACCACAGTGGGTGCTGGCGGCTCTTAGCGCTTGCTGACGACAAAGGTCGGGACCGAAGATCCGCCGCCGGCCGTCACGTTCAACAGCGGGTTCGTTGCCAGGCGCGTCAGGCAGCCGTCCACATATTCGCCGTAAAAGATGAAAGGGGCTGTGTCCAGCATCCGGTCGTAGATAACCAACTCTCCGTCGACGAAGCTGGGGTAAGGTTCCTCAGGAATGACTACCTTCTCCTGCACGACGTGCGGCTCCTGAAGTGCATTCTGTACCGCCTTCTCCCACGCGGTCTGGTCGACGAGCCAGCCGAGCACGATCCCGTGGCCGCCGTAGTCGTCGTTCGGCTTGAGAACCATGCGATCTTTGTGCGCCAGAATGAAGGGCACCAGGTCGACCTTCCGCCCATCATGCTCCGTGTGGCGCTCTTCCACGCGGCGCGTCCAGGGGATGTGGGCGGCAATAGCGCGCTGCTCTTGCTGAGTGAAAAGATGCCTGTTCTGCTCATTGCTCAACACGGCAAGACTCGCCTTCTTGTATAGCAGCTTGCAATGAAAAGGATTGACCATGCAGACATTGCCGTCGCAGACGGCCTGGACCACCGGGTGCTCCAACCCACACTCTTCCACCAGCTCCGTGATCAGGATTCGCTTGTAGATCAGGGTGATGTGGTAGTCACCGGCCATTAGTTTACCGTCCCGGTACTCCAGCTCCTGCGGAGTGCAGATGATACACTCCAACCCCTGAGAGTGGAAGTAGTTCAGGAAAAGGCGAAACTCGCTGTACGTCGGCACGTCGTCCCAGTCGAGGATGGCCACGCGCGGCTCATCGCTTCCATCTGACCAGCGCTTGAAGGCGTCGAGCAGGGCATGCATGACGCGGAAGCGGGTCGTCAGCGAGCGGACTTCGTACTTGTGAAAGAACTCGCGCATGATCGGCAGGCCATAGAAGACCTCCGACAGGACATCGTTGTAGGCGGACGCTGCCGGAACTTCGGCGTTGTACTCTGTAAAACAGAGAGTGTTGGTGTCGGTGACATAGAAGGCATCGAGGCGAGAGACAGGCGTGGGGTAAGGATAGCCGGGATCGTACTGCAGGAGCTGCTTCTCCCACTCCTCGAGCATGAACTGCGCCATCAGCTCTTCGTCCTCTAGCGCCGCCCGGTAGGATTTGTCAAGCGCGGTCAACAGCGGCTGGATCGACGTCTGGAGGAAGCGGTACTGAGGGTAGGTCAGGAAGCGCGGGCGCAGCACCGTACAAAGCGGGCGGCTGCCAAAGAAGAGGCCATGGCGACGGAGTTGTGCGTCGAGTTGCTCCTGCGATTCGCGGGCAATGGCCGGCGTCAGCAGGTCGTGGTAGGTCTGGATGGCATCCTGAAGTCCCATACTCTCCTCCAGCTAGAAAAGTTCGCTCCACCGCAGCGCTTCAAGTTGCGGCTCCGGCTGTCTGGCCATCTTGATCACCATATCGGCCATATGCTTGACCACCCAGTCAAAGTAAAAGGGGGTCAGCGAGTAAATATCCATGTCGGGCGCGGGATTCATAAAGTCGATGGCATAAGGCACGCCCCTCTCGATCGCCCACTCGACGGTGTTCATATCGTAGCCGAGGGCGCGGACAAGCCGCAGCGAATCTTCCACGATCCGTTCGCCCAGCTCGGGTGACAGATGTTCGTGCTCCACGTAGTAGCGTCGCTCCTGCGGATTGTACTTCATCGGCAGCACGTGCTCCTGGCCCAGACACATGCAGCGCACATAATGATCCCAGCGGATAAACTCCTGTACCACCATCGTAAGGAGGCCGGACTGGTCATAGTTGCGCAGCAGCTCCTCTTTTGTTTCGCAGATGTAGACCTCTTTCCAGCCGCCGCCGTGCGCATCTTTCAAAACACAGGGCAGGCCAATGTAATCAAGGATTTTGTCCCAGTCTACGAAGCGGAGATTGCGCAGACTGTCGGGGTGGACGATCCCGGGCACGTACTCCTTGTTCGGCAGGACGACGGTTTTGGGGCTGGCGACGCCCAGTTTGGTGGCCAGTGAGGCTTCAAAAAATTTATCGTCGGCCGTCCACATAAAGGGGTTGTTGACCACGCGCGTCCCCTGGAGAACGGCATTTTTGAGATAGCTGCGGTAGTAGGGGACCTCATGGGAGATACGGTCCACGATGACGGCGTAGGGGCAGGGCTCGTCCATCCTCGTCCCGCCTAGCTTCACGTATTCTGCCGTCACGCCAATATCACGGTTGTTTACTTCTTCGATGAAAGCGGGCGGAAACGACCACTCCCTTCCGACCAGGATGCCAACCTTTAGTGTCATTCTTCGTTCCTCCTTTTGTCAGGAAAGGCCTTGTTCAGGAAAGGCTTACCAGAGCTTCCGGCTGCTCAATCGGAGCCAGAGATATAGTGACGCAGCATGTCTGTCCAGTAGGGCCAGTCGTGACACCAGCCGTCCCAGACGCGGAGCGCGTTCCAGATCCCCTTTTGCCAGAGCAGATGTGAGAAGTTGCGATTGTTGTCGGCAAGCGAGTCATCGCGGCCGACGGCGAGAACGATGTCCAGGCGCCGCAGGGCCGCCAGGCGCCCTGGATTGTGCTCGTTCGGAATATAGGCGACCGGATTGTGGAAGTAGACTTCGCCGCCGGTGTAGCCATCGGCCCACTTGGTAATGTCGTAAAAGCCGCTCAGGCCGATGGTGCGGTCTACGAGGTGGGGATGGCGCAGGGCAAAGTTGACGGCGTGATAAGCGCCAAAGCTGGCTCCGGTGGTAATAAGAAACGAATTGTTGTTTTTCTGGCGTGAGAGGGGCAGTACCTCACGCGTAATGTAGTTCTCATAGGCCGTCTGGTGTCGTGCCCGATCGTTCGGATGCTTCCAGCGGGCATACCAGCTCTCTTTATCCACGCTGTCGATGCAGTACATCTGGAGCCAGCCCTGCTCGATCTGGTGGCGCAGCGCCTGGGCCATCCCGCGGTCCTCCCACTCGTAAAAGCGGCCCATCGACGTGGGGAAGACCAGCAGGCGGGCGCCAGCGTGTCCGAAGATCAGCAACTGCATATCGCGCCCCAATGAAGGGCTGTACCAGCGATGATATTCTCGATTCATGCTCCGATTCTCTTTATAAAACTGCTCGTGTTCCGCAACCGGCTCGTCGGATAAGCGACCACTTCCCAGCTGGCGACCGCTTTGCCGCGAGCGGCTACTTCTCAGTGGGGATAACTAATAACTGTATCATAACAACGTTTTCATGCACCCGCCATATTTGACGCCCCGGCACCGGCCCCCATATAATCCACCTTCGCATTGCTGGGACTGATAAATAACTAAAAGCGTAACTAGGCCTTGCACTTCCAGGCTTCTACACCAGTTGAAAGGGCCTGTAACGCAAACATGACTATGTTGAACAAAATTGCGCGAATTGTCCAGCGCTTTGAAGAGCTGGAAAAGAGGATGCTCGATCCGGAGGTGCTCGCCGATCACGTTCGTCTAGCCGAACTGGCTCAGGAGCGCTCCGATATCCAGCCGATCGTGGAGAGCTACCGCCGCCACGCCGAGCTGGGGCGGGAGCTGGAAGAGACGCAGGAGCTGCTGGTATTGAGCGAGGACCCGGAGATGGTTGCCCTGGCGGAGGACGAAGTGACCCGGCTGGAGGAGGCGCGCGAGCAGCTGGAAGAAAAGATGCGTCTGCTGCTGGTGCCGAAAGATCCCCGGGATAAACGAAACGTCTTTATCGAGATCCGGGCCGGCGCGGGTGGCGACGAAGCTGCCATCTTTGCCGGCGACCTGCTGCGCATGTATACGCGCTATGCAGAGTCTCAAAACTGGCGCACGGAGCTGGTCAACACCAGCGAGATCGGCGTCGGCGGCTATCGAGAGGCGATCCTGGCGGTTAAGGGCCGGGGCGCATTCTCGCGTTTCAAGTACGAAAGTGGCGTCCATCGTGTGCAGCGCGTGCCGGTGACGGAGTCGCAGGGGCGGATCCACACCAGCACCGCGACCGTCGCCGTGATGCCGGAGTTAGAAGAGGTCGACGTGCAGCTGGATCCGAACGACCTCGAGATTACCAGTACCTTTGCCTCCGGGCCCGGCGGGCAGCACATGCAGAAGAATGCGACCGCTATTCGTGTGGTGCACAAGCCGACCGGCATGTCCGTCAACGTGCAGAGCGAGCGCAGCCAGACGCAGAACAAGCGGGTGGCGCTGGCCATTCTCCAGAGCCGGTTGCAGGAGATCGAAGAAGAGAAGCAGCAGGCCGAACAGGCGGCCGATCGCCGGTCTCAGGTTGGGACGGGCGAGCGCAGCGAGAAGATCCGCACGTACAACTACCCGCAGAGCCGCGTCACCGACCACCGCATTAACTATTCCAGTTATAATCTTCCCACAGTCATGGATGGCGAGTTAGATCCCTTTATCGGGCGACTGATTATTGCCGACCAGGCGGCCAAGCTGGCCGCGGTGGCGGCGGAAGAGTAGCATCGATTGAGGAGGTGCTGGTGAGCGACGAGCAAGGGTACCGGCCGCGGGGGCGCTACTTCGAGGAATTCAGCGAGGGGGAGATGATGATCACTGCCGGGCGGACGGTGACGGAGACAGATATCGTCCGCTTTGCTGGTCTCTCGGGTGATTACAACCAGATCCATACCGACGCGGCCTACGCGGCGGCTGGTCCTTTTGGCGAGCGGATTGCTCATGGCCTGCTGGTCCTCTCGATTGCCAGCGGCCTCGCGGTACAGACGGGGATCATCGAAGGCACCGTGCTCGCCTTTCGCGAACTGGACTGGAAGTTTAGCCGTCCGGTAATGATCGGCGACACTGTACGGGTGCGGATTGAAATAACCGAGACGAAGGCGTTGCCTCGCGTGGGAGGGGGTAACGTGACAATGAAGGTCAGCGTGCTCAACCAGGAAGATAAGGTGGTCCATCGCGGACATTGGGTCATGTTAGTCCAGAGTAAGAACGAGGACGTATAGGGAACCAGACGGCTGTGGCGGACGTCTTAGAAGCATGAGCAAAGAAGAGAAAGATCAGCAACAGCTGCCGGAGCAGCCAGAAGGCGAGCGCCCACCGCAATCGCAGCGTTCTGGCGCAGACGAAGAAACACGTACGGTTTCCCTCCTCGACCTGATGGCCGAGGTTGAGCGGGAGCATGAAGAGCAGGCCCGTCAGGAGCGCGCCCGTGCGGAACAGGCACGCCAACAGCAAGCGCAGGAGAAGCAGGTCGATCTGTCGCAGGACGCTCCGTCCCCGCCGGCTGAAAGTGCTGCTGAGGCAAGTGAGGATCGGGCAGGTCCCGATGAGAGAAGCTCCGATCAGCCAGACGCCGATCAACCAGACGCCGATCAGGCAACGCCGACCGGGCCGCCCATTCCTGCTAAACTACCGCGCGCCAAGCGCGAGCCACTACCGCCGCTGGCGCCGGGAAATGACGCCCCGGCGGCCCGCCCGCCGGAGCGGGACGACGACGCGACCCGCGTAGAGCCGCGGGTGGCGTTTCCTGGTGCGACGCGGCTCGATACGGAGCAGCGTGAACCGGCGCGGCGCCCGCCGCCGCCTGAAGTCCGACGCAAAGTGCAGCCGGAGCAACCGCAACCACACCGCCCGGAGGCAACGCCGGAGACGCCGCCGCTGCCAGCTCCGGAACATATCCGGACTGTCGCCCTGCCGGAGCGACCTGAGCCGGCCCAACCGCGCACACGCCGGCGGCCCAGGCGACAGTCGCCACGGGCGCAGCCGCGACCGGCACCACAGGGGCGCAACTGGGGCGGCTGTTTGACCCGTCTGGTGCTGGTGACAGTTCTCCTCTTACTTGCCGGGGCAGCGGTCGGCTTTCTCGGCGCGGCTGCCGGCTACGTGACCATCGCCAGCGATCTCCCCGACCCGGATCAGTTGTTGGCGGAGGCCAGCACCTTCGAAACGGGCGTTATTTATGACCGTGATGGCAACCCCCTCTATTCGCTGACCGATCCCAACCGCGGGAATCGTAGCTACGTCACCCTCGACGAGATTTCGCCGTTCCTGATCGAGGCCACCATTGCTACGGAAGACGCCCGCTTCTGGACCAATCCCGGCTTTGATCCGATCGGGATCGCGCGCGCCATCGTTCAGGCTGCGCGCGAGCGGGAGGTGGTTTCCGGAGCCAGCACCATCACGCAGCAGCTCGTCCGCGCCACGCTCCTAGAGGAAGGGGAGCGGACCGAGCGCACCTTCCAGCGCAAGGTGCGCGAGATTATCCTCGCCGCCGAGCTATACCGCACCTACGACAAGGCGAAAATCCTTGAGCTTTACCTCAACGAGATTTTCTACGGTAACTTCGCCTATGGCATCGAGGCGGCGGCGCAGGAATACTTCAATAAACCGGCGGCGGAGCTGACGCTGGCCGAGGCCTCTTTCCTGGCCGGTCTGCCGCAGGCGCCCGCCCTCTACGATCCGTACACGGCGCCCGAACAGGCTCTGGCTCGCCAGCGAGACGTGCTTACGCTGATGCAGCAGGCCGGCTACGTGACGGGCAAGGAGGCGCAGGAGGCGATCGATATCTCCGCGCCGGTGATTCGGAATCTAACGCCGCCCCGGCGCGGGCGCGTGGAGCATCCGCACTTCGTCTTTACCGTCCTTCAGCAGCTAGAAAACCAGCTGGGCGCACAGTCGATCTATGGCGGCGGCTGGCGCGTCTTTACAACGCTCGATCCAGAGGTGCAGACACTGGCGGAGCAGACCATTGCCAGCCATCGCGACACTGTGGCTGCCGCCGGCGCGAATAACGTGGCGATGGTAGTGATCGATCCAGACACGGGTGAGGTACTGGGGATGGTAGGCAGCCTTGACTATAACAACGAGGCGATCAAGGGACAGGTGAACATGGCGCTCGCGCCACGGCAGCCCGGCTCCTCCATCAAGCCCTTTGTCTACGCCTCGGCGATGGAAGAAGGATGGACGCCGGCAACCCTCATCTGGGATGTAGAGACGGCCTTTCCCGACGGTGCCAACCCGGAACCATACGTTCCCAAAAACTATGACGACGAGTTCCACGGCCCGCTCCGCCTGCGTCCGGCGCTGGGCAACTCCTACAACGTGCCCGCCGTTAAGGGGCTGGAGTTTGTGGGTGTCTGCGACTTCCTGGATGATCTGCGCGAGCTGGGTATCGACCTTGAAGATCCCCAGGGATGCGCTATCGGCGATCAACCGCGTAACTTCGGACTGGCGCTGGCGCTTGGCGGCGGCGAAATCAGCCCGCTACAGATGACGGCGGCGTACGCGGCGCTGGCCAACGAAGGGCATTATCTTGCGCCGACGACGATCCTGCGCATCGAGAACAGCGAGGGCGAGGTGCAGGCGGAGTACGCGCCACCGCCCGCGCCGGCGCCTGAGGAGCGCGCCATTGCACCCGCGATCGCCTATCTGCTGAGCCACATTCTCTCTGATAATGACGCGCGGCGCCCTGAGTTCGCTCCCGGCAATCTGTTGGAGTTTCCAGGCTATCGCGTGGCGGCTAAGACCGGCACTTCTGGGACGTCACGTTTCGACGTCCGTGATGGCTGGACGTTGGGCTACACACCAGAGATCTCCGTCGGCGTCTGGGTGGGCAATACCGATCCCGTTCCCGTCGCCGAAGGTATGTCTGGCTACCGCATGGCGACCCCGATCTGGAACAGTTTCATGGAGGCGTACCTTTCGACTCAGGAGCCATCGGACTTTGTGCCGCCGGGAAATATCGAGGCCATCGAAATCTGTGCCCTCTCCGGCACTCTTCCGGGGCCGGCATGCCCGCGGACAATCACCGAGTACTTCATAGCTGGCCAGCCTCCCGCAGAGAGCGACCAGGACTTTCTGTTGGAAGTACCGATCGACCTCTGGACCGGCCTGCGGGCCAACGCATTTTGCGAGGAGTCGATTTACGAAACGGTCTTCGTCAACCTCGGAATCAACGAGCAGAGCGAGCTTGGCGTGCGTGAGCTGGCGGCGGCGCGCGAGTGGATCGAAGAGACGGCCGCCGGGGAGGCGTGGGCGGAGCGGCTGGAGATCCCACTTCCCCTGCGTCTGCCGCCGGAGGAGGAGTGCGAGCCCGGCACGCCGCGCCCCGAGGTGATTATTCGCAGCCCGGCTGAAGGGGCTACGGTGACCGGCGAGGTGGAGATCGTGGGTTCGGCCAATGCACCTAATTTCAGCGGATACATCGTCGAGTATGGCGTGAGTCACAATCCGCTCGGCTGGGGTATCGTCCAGGGATTGCAAACGGAGCCGGTTGGCGCCGGACTGCTGGCCGACTGGAATACCGACACGTTCGCGCAGAGCGATCCCGGTCCGATCGCCATCCGTCTCACCGTTTTTGGTCCAGACAATCCCTACACCGAGGAAGAAGATCCGGTGGAATTGTCTTACCCGGTGCCGCTAACACTCCTGGAGCCGACGCCGACCCCCACGCCTACGCCGACCGCAACGCCGTCTCCGACTTCCACGCCGACGCCAACGCCGACGGGAACGCCGGCGCCAACTGCCACTCCGACTGAGACACCAGAGCCGATCATCCCGACGCTTCCCCCGACGGAGACGCCGGGACCCGACTCTGATCGTGGTTAGCTATCTGTATGGATAGAAAAAAACTCGCGACCTTGGTCGGGCTGGCGGGCGGCGCTGCCGCCGGCGTCTCCCTCTATCGCTGGCGCCGACCCCTGATTGCCCACTGGCTCGATCTGCCGCCGGCACGCTATAAGGTGACCGTTGAGCGCGGCTTGCGCGTTCCGGTTGAGGAGGGTGTGACGCTGGCGGCCGATCATTACCGGCCTCTCCCCTTCGCGGACGGCAGTGCGGGTGAAGATTTTCCCACCATTCTCATGCGCACCCCCTACGGGCGGCGGGTGATGCCTCCCTTTTACGCGCGACGCTTCGCCGAGCGGGGGTATCATGTGGTGGTTCAGGACGTTCGTGGGCGCGGCGGTTCGGACGGCGAGTTCGAGCCGTTCCTGTACGAGGATGCGGACGGCGAGGCGACCGTGGCGTGGTTGCGCGATCAGCGCTGGTTCGACGGCCGGCTGGGCATGTGGGGGCAGAGCTACCTCGGCTATGTGCAGTGGGCGCTGGCAATAAATGCGCCCGGGGCCGTTCAGGCGCTGGCGCCGGCCATCACCTCCTCGCGCGGCATCTTTATCGGCGATACCGACGGAGCGCCCATGCTCGACCTCCCGATGCGCTGGCTGGTGATTCTTGATGCGCTCCACGGTCGCTGGTGGCGCATGTTGCCCCCGGTACAGAATCGGGTCGTGGCGCCCGCTTTTGCCCACCTGCCATTGGGCGAAAATGATGTGCTGACCGTTGGCGAGGTCGTGCCCTTCTTCCGGCAGATGCTGGGAGATACGCCGCCGCAGCGGTGGCGGGAGACCGACTACCGTAATCGCCTCGACGCAGTACAGGCGCCGGTACACCTCGTCGGCGGCTGGTATGATTTTATGCTTCAGGATCTGCTGGGGGATTACGCTGCGTTGAAGAAAGCAGGGCGCCAACCGTACCTGACCATCGGTCCATGGACGCACCTCTTCGACGGCGCCGAACGAGCCAACCTGCAGCACGGTCTGGACTGGTTCGACGCCCATCTCAAGGGACAACGCGAGCGGCTGCGCAAGGAGCCGGTCGCCGTCTATCTAATGGGGGCGGACGAATGGCGCAACTTTGCGAGCTGGCCTCCACCGGCGGAGATAAGACGCTACTACCTGCACAGTGGGGGAAGACTTAATACGCAGCCGCCTATGGCCGCAGAGGCAAGTGCAGCAGCTACTTCGCGATACACGTACGATCCGGCCGATCCGACGCCCTCCGTCGGCGGGCCGCTCTTTAGCCGCGAGGCGGGCCCAACCGACAACCGGGCCCTGGAGGCGCGGTCAGACGTACTGACTTTCACCACGCCGCCACTGGCGCGCGACGTGGACGTCGTCGGGCCGATCCGGGTGCGGCTCTTCGTCCGGTCTACGCTCGAACATACCGACTTTTTTGGGCGGCTCTGTGATCTTCATCCGGACGGTCGCTCGATCAATGTCTGCGAGGGCATCTACAGGCTAGAGCCGGCCAAGGCGGAGAAGCAGGAGGATGGCACAATGTGCCTGGAGCTCGACCTCTGGGCCACTGCGAATCGCTTCGAGAAGGGGCACGCGATTCGGCTACAGATATCCAGCGGCGCGCACCCTCACTATGCTCGTAACCTCGGAACCGGTGCTTCGGCGGCGACGGCGGTAGAGATGCGCGCCGCCAAGCAGACGATCTATCACGACGCTGCTCACGCGTCGGCTCTGTTGTTGCCCGTCATCAGCTCCTGATCGCGCGCTCAACGTCTGCGCTTCAGGAACAGCGTCTGCATCTCCACGTCGGCTACCGTCTGATTCACGGTCGAGACCAGCTCCCACCCGGCCTGGCCGGCCTCCTCCAGGTAATCCCACACCGCAGGGCAGGAAGCAAGCGCTGCATTTGGATCTTCACCGTCAGGCGGCAATGCCCCCTGCCACGCTCCATTGGCGAAGGTGATGCGGTTATTCTGCATGGCGCAGACGCGATACTCAAACTGTTGATCGGCCATCTGTTGGTTCCTCTCTGGCAGGTCGTTCGCTCTGTATCGTCGCCGGTCGCCGTCAGCCGCTGCGGCGGACGTCGCTGACGTGGCTGACGAGGTGCTCAATTGCCGCCCGCGCCTCTGCTTCTTCAACCCCCACGACTTTAAAGGTGACGATGCGCGTATCGGTGTCGTCGCCGGCGAACTGGCCAAAGGAGACGAAGCTGCCGCCCGCCCCGGTGATGGCTTCCGTCAGCGCGGCCAGCTCCCCCGGCCTGTCCTCCACCACCGCGGTGAGCCGCACGCCGTTTTCCCGCGCGCCCATCAGCTCCAGCAGGATCTTAAAGAGGTCTGTTTCGGTGATTATGCCAATCACGCGCCCGTTGCGGGTTACCGGGAGTCCGCCGATCTTGTTGTCGGCCATCATCCGCGCCGCCTCTTCGATCGGCGTGTCGTGGTCCACCGTCATGACGTCCGACGTCATGACGTCCGCGACCTTGATTCTGCTCATCAGATAGTTGATTTCCCAGACGCTGAGGGAAGTTGCCCCCGAAGGGGAAGCGTTGAGCAGGTCGCGGTCGGAGATAATGCCCATCAACTTCCCATCTTTCATGACCGGCATGCGCCGGATATCCTGTTCTTGCATCATCTGCAGCGCGTCGAGAATCGGGGTGTTGGGCGACGTCGAGATGACGGGTGCAGACATACGCTCTTCAACTAACAAGGGACGCTCCTTTCATTGCAAACCGGGCTATGCGTTAAAGGCCAAGATATGCCTCCCGGACGTGTGTGTCTTGCGCCAGTTCGCGACTGGGTCCCTCTAATTTTACCTTCCCTTGGGCTAAAACGTAAGCATAATCGCTAACTGCCAGCGCCATCTGCACATTTTGTTCTACAAGCAGCATCGTCAGTCCCTGTTTTTTAAGCTTTTTCAAACTCTGGAACAGACCGAGTACCAACACCGGCGCCAGTCCCAGGGATAACTCGTCGATCATCAACACCTTTGGCTGAGCCATGATTCCCCGGGCCACGGCGAGCATCTGCTGCTCCCCGCCGCTCAAGGTACCGGAGCGCTGGCTGCGCCTCTCTTTCAACCGGGGAAACATCTCGTAGACCATCTCCAGATTCCGCTCGGCGTGGGGCTTGGCCCGCTTCGGCGAAGCACCCATCTGGAGGTTCTCTTCAATCGTCATATCTGTGAAAAGCTGCCGGCCTTCCGGAACGAGGACGACGCCCATCTCGGCCTTTTTGTGGGCGGGCAGCCGGCTGATGTCCTGACCGTCAAAGTAGATGGAACCTTCCCACGGCTTGAGCAGCCCCATTACCGTCCGCAGCATCGTCGTCTTACCGGCTCCGTTGGCGCCCACGAGTGAGGTCAACTGCCCTTCGGTAAGCGACAGATCGGCGCCCCAGAGGATCTGTACTTCGCCGTATCCTGAACTGACGTTGCGAATTTCTAGTAGAGTCATCGTAATCTCCTTTTTTGTCTGTTCAGGCGACTTCTTCTTCCATCAGCCGCGCAGCCAGCTTGGGGTCGCCGAGGTAAGCTTCGATTACTTTCGGATCATTCGCGACTTCCTCTGGTGTTCCTTCGGCAATCTGGCGCCCGTAGTCGAGCACGATCATCCGGTCGGAAACATTCATCACGGCATGCATAACATGCTCAATCATAATGATCGTTATGCCCTGCTCGCGGATCGCTCGCACCGTCTCCACCATATGGGCGATTTCAGACGGATTGAGACCGGCGAGAACTTCGTCCAGCAGGAGCAGGTACGGTTGTGCCGCGAGCGAGCGCGCCATCTCCAGCCGCTTCTTCTGCGCGACGTTGAGACTCTCCGCAAGCTGATCGGCGCGTGTGCCCAAACCTACGAACTGCAAGACGCGCTCCGCTATCTCTCTGGCCTGGTCTAGCCTGCTCCCCTCCTTGCCAAAACAGGCGCCGACCATTACGTTTTCACGCACCGACAGCTCGTTAAGTGGACGTACGATTTGATGGGTGCGGGCGAGCCCCTTGTGGGCGATCTGATATGGTTTCAGGCCGGTGATCTCCTCGTTGCGGAAGAGGACGCGCCCCTCATTAGGCGGGTAAACGCCGTTGATCACGTTGAACAACGTCGTCTTGCCGGCGCCGTTAGGGCCAATCAGCCCCAGAATTTGTCCTTCGGGAAGGTCGAATGTCACATCGCCCACCGCCTGGAGACCGCCGAACCACTTCGATACTCCTTCTACTTGCAAGATCATGGCAGGAACCTCCGTAAAATTGGGAAACGTGCCCGCAGCCAGCCGACGAGACCGGCCGGGATAAAGAGGATGATGATGAGCAACAAGACGCCGGCAACGGTAAGCTGGATATCCTTGAAAAGCGGGTTCGTCAGCAGGAAGCCGCGCAACCGCTGGTAGCCAACCGCACCCAGCACCGGCCCCAGAACCGTCCCCTGTCCACCCAACATGACCATGACGATCATTTCGATCGAGAAATGCAGGCGGAATGCGTCATGCGGTTCGATGTTGCCGTTTTTGAAGAAGAAGAGGACGCCCACAATTCCCGGGATGATCGCCGAGAGGACGTATGCCCATGTTTTGGCGTTTGGGGTAGTGACGCCCATGATCTCGGCTGCATCTTCATCCTCGCGGATTGCCAGTAGACCAAGACCGAACTTTCCGGTCTTGACGGCGTAGCTGAGGACAACGGTGATCATTGCGATGGCGACGAGCACAAAGTAAACCATCCACAGCGCCTGTGCCGCGCCGCCATACTCGTTGTAGACCTGGAAGTTTAGCGACAGCCCAATCGGCCCGCCCAATGGCTCGAAGTTGTTGACAAAGGCGCGGATCGCCTCGTTAACGCCGATCGTCGCGAGGGCGAAGTAGGCGCCACGCAGCCGGAGAATGGCCTTCCCGAGCAGGAACGCCAGCAGACCGGCGGCGAACCCGCCGGCGAGGAGGGCAATCCATAGAGGCGCGCCCTGGACACTCATCAGGTAGAGGCCGATATAGCCACCAAAGCCAAAGAAGACCACATGACCGAAGCTGACGTAGCCGGTGTAGCCCAGGATCAGGTTTAGACTGGAGGCGAGTACTACCGAGAGCAGCATGGTGAATAGCACTTCGCGCGTGGCCGGACTATTCGTCAGGGCGGGCCAGGCGCCCAGAGCGAGTAGCAAGAGGAGCGTGATCCACAGGCCCGGATTCCGCCAGCGGGCGAGACGGGTAAGGATCGGCTGCTGGCGATCCGGTACCTGTTCGAGGTATCCAATGTCGGTCGAACTCATTTTGAACCTCCCAGAAGGCCAGTGGGCCGCACCAGCAGGATGACGACAAAGAGCACAAACTCGATGACGGGTACCCAGGTGGTGGCCATAAAGGCCGGGATGATCCCTTCCAGCGTGCCCAGAATGAGGCCACCTGCCAGCGCGCCGAGCGGATTACCTAACCCGCCGAGCACGCCGATGACAAAGCTTTTGAGCTCGTAGGTAGCACCGGAAAGAATTGTGAAGGGGAGAAAGGTTGCAATTAAGCCGCCCGCGATCGCGGCGAGCATCGTGCCCAGGCCGAAGCTGAAGGCGAGCACGCGGGCAGAGGGGATGCCCATTAACTCCGCGGCATCACGGTTGTTGGCAACCGCGCGGACATATTTGCCCAACGTCGTGCGGTAGAGAAAGAGATAGAGACCGCCAGTGACGAGACTGGCGACCGCGGCGGCAATCAGCCGCGTGACCTGAATCTGAACGCTGCCGAGTGTGATGGTGCCCAGATCGAGGGCGATGTTCCGCGGCGTCGTCGAGAAGATAGCCGTCCCCACCCCGATGATGATCATGTTCACGGCAAATGTTGCCAGTAGCGTCGAGAGGTGGGGGGCGTCGATTACCCGGTGGATGGCCACGGCGTAGATGAGCATTCCCACCAGGAGGCCGGCGATGGCGACAAAGAAGATGGCGATGTAGGGGTGCATACCCAGTTCGCCGACAAAGAGCAGGTAAACGCCGAACATTCCCAGAGCAATGATCGGTCCGTGGGCCAGGTTGATGACATTCATCACCCCCCAGATCAGCGTGAGACCGATAGCCGCAATCCCGTAAACGAAGCCGATCAGGAGTCCGTCGATTAAGAACTCGATGTTGAGCATGGTTCACTCCTCTAGCGTGCCTCGGAGACAGAACGCGCTGCCTCCGAGGGCACCTGATTGACTGGACGTTGTGCAAAGCTATGGAGCGGGGTAGAGCGTAGGAGCAGTCGCTCCTTCCTGGGGCCAGACCACCTCTTTCACCATCGTTTCCCCGTTCTCCTGCCACTGCACGTAAACCATCGAGTGACCGATCTGCAGTCCATGGCTCTCCGCGCTGGTGTCGAATTTCATGTGACCGAAGAAGGTCATCAGGTCCATGTTGTCCAGCGCTTCTTTCACAGCGTCGGCGTCTGTACTCCCGGCTGCTTCGATGGCCTTTTGCAGGAGCAGACAGGCGACATAACCGCCGGCGGCATGGTAGGACGGTTCGTCGCCGTAAGCCTCGACGTACATCTCGGCAAATTCGCTGCTCGACGGCCCGAAGAAGGGCAACCCGGCCGCTTCCGCGGCCTCGGCGTCGAAATCTGCCTGCGGTTCCCACTGGCTGGGGCCCACAATGCCCACCGCCGGCTCGCCCAGCTCCGCAAAGCTGGGGTCGGGCGGCGCGACGAGGAGGGCGACGAAAGGTATGTTGGCATTTTTCTCGTCGAGCTGGCGGACGAAGGTTGTGCCGTCCTGGAAGTGGCCGCCGCCGAGAATCGCATCGGGATCGCTGTCCTGGATCTTGTTAATGAAGGGCGCGAAGTCGGTGGTTTCGGGGTCGTAGCCTTCGAAGAGGACGACGTTAAAGCCATGCTCCTCTGCGTACTCCTGCAGCGCCGTCGCGACATCGGTTGAGAACTTGCTGTTTTCGTAGACGATGGCGATATCTTCGGCATCCGGGTCATTGGCGGCCAGCATATCCAGCGCACCGGTAAGGTAGCGGCTGGCCGGCGTGTACGTCTGGAAGACGCGGGTGAAGCCCTTTTGATAGGTGCTGTCTGAAGCGGCGCCCGTGGTGATCATCACCTTGCCATATTGCTCAGCAATGACCGAGGCGGCGTCGGTTAGGCCGCTGGAGTAGGGGCTGATCAGGAAGTTGGCGTCGTCTTCGGTTGCCAGACGCGTATAGAGCTCCTGTACCCGTTCCGTGTTCGACTCGTCGTCATAAAAGACGGATGCGAATGTCGCTTGGCTGCCGTCGTCCAGGGTAACGCCGCCGCTGTCGTTCACCTCCTGCATACAGAGATTAAGTCCGTTGATCTGAGATGTGGACTCCACGTTATATTTGCCGGTCTGTGAGGCGGTAAAGCCGATGAGAGCGGTCTGCTCACCGCTCACCTCGGCGGCTGCCTCTTCAGCCGCCTCTTCGGCCGCGGGTGCACAGCCGCTCACGACGAGCGCCATGACCAGGGCCAGTAAAACGATCAGGTAAAAGTTGCGCTTCATGGTTGAGCCTCCTCCAAAACTGAGCGTGGGTAACAAAAGAAACGGATCCGTTACTTTCAGTCTAGTGGCGGAGGCGAAACAGAGAATAAAACTGGAGGCTGGAGTATAAAAACTCCATAAAAAGAGGGGAAGCTCAGCCGGGAATGAAACAGTAGCCGATCCCGCGCTCGGTCACGAGATAGGAAGGATGGGCAGGATCGGGCTCGATCTTCTGGCGCAGGCGGCCGATGTAGACGCGGAGATACTCTAGCTCCCCACCGTACTCCGGGCCCCAGATCTCGCGCAACAGGATCTGGTGAGTCAGTACCTTACCGGCCTGTTCCATCATGTAGACCAGGAGCTCGAACTCCGTCGGCGTTAACTCCAGCGGCTTGCCTTTCAAAGTAATCCGATGTTGTTCCCGGTCGGCGACCAAGTCGCCCCGTATGAGCCGTTGTGGCGATGGCGCTGGCCTATCACCCCAGCGGTTTCTGCGTAGCACTGCCTTGATCCGCGCCAGGAGCTCCTCCACCCCAAACGGTTTCGTCAGATAATCGTCGGCCCCCAAGTTCAACGCCTGCACCTTATCCTGTTCCTCACCCAGCGCCGAAAGGACGATGATCGGAACGAGGGACGTTTCGCGAATGCGACGGATCATCTCCAGGCCGTTCATGTGCGGCATCATCAGATCGGCAATCACCAGGTCGACCTGATGGGTATTGAAGAGCGCCAGCGCTTCGAGGCCATTGGCCGCGCTCAACGTTTCAAAGTTGCGCACCTCGAGGTTGCGGCGCACGAAATCGCGCAGTGCCTGTTCGTCATCCACAATCAGTACGGTGGGGCGAAAAGCACTCATGGCAGCTCCAGAGGAAGGGAAAAGGCCATGCACGTTCCCCGGTTGCGGGGCTCGAGCCAGATGTCGCCGCCGTGAGCGCGCACGAAGCCGCGGGCAATTGCAAGGCCCAGACCGGCTCCTGTTTTGCGCCTGGTCAGACCATCTTCCACCCGGTAAAAGCTGTCGAAGATGTGCAGCTGATGTTCAGGGGCGATGCCGGGTCCCTCATCTTCGACGCGAACGATAATACAAGGCCCCTCCTGGCTCGCTCGCAGCCGGATGGGGAGGTGGTTGTCGCTGTAACGGGCGGCGTTTTCTAACAGGTTGCGTAGGACGACGGTGAGATGCTGTGGATCGGCGTGAACCAGCGGCAGTGACGGCTCAATTTCGACCTGTAGCCGCTGGCTCCCGGCGGGCAAAGCGCGCTGCGCTGCCTGGCTCACCAGCTCGGCGAGCGAGCACGGCTGGCGCGAAATGGCGAGATTCCCCGCTTCAATGCGGGACATGTCCAGGAGATTATTCACCAGTTCTGCGAGTTCGTCGCTCTCATCGGAGATAATCTGCAGGAATTCCCGCTCGCTGCGCGCGTCCCACTCCACGTCGTCCGCCAGCAGCGTCGACGCGTACCCTTTTATGGCGGCCAGTGGAGTACGCAACTCGTGGGAAACGGTCGAGATGAGGCTCGCCTTCATCCGGTCGATCTCGTGGCGTTGCGTGATGTCCTGTAGAATGCGCCCCCGGCCTATCGCGTTGCCCTGTGCTGTGACGACGTCGAACATCTTCAGGCGGACGTGGCGCAGCGCCGCGTCCATCTCCAGAGCGAACTCCGCTCTGCGGTCCCTTTTGTCGTCGCCACTTTCGGTCGCCCGCGCGAGCGCCGCTTCGGCCGCTTCCCGCTCGTGCGCGCGCGCCAACAGCGCTTCCATCAATACAGCGACGTTCTGCCCCTGAATCGCTTCCATCGTCAGGCCGGTGAAGGTTTCGATACGGCGGTTCGCGTAGAGGACGCGTCCCTCCAGATCTTCCAGAATCAACCCGTCCATCATCGATTCTACCAGTGCCTCCAGCCGGCGCGTCTGCTCCTGAAGGCGCATATCGCTGCGCGCGTAGAGGGTGGCGTTTTCGATCGCCATCGCGGCGTGATTGGCAAAGCTCCGGAGAAGGCCTATCTCCCGTGGGCCAAAGGTGTGCACGTCCGACCGAAAGACGAGCAGAGCAGCAGGCGGTGCGTGTTGCATCTTCAACGGCACCGCCAGCAACGAGCGATAACCCGCCAGTTGTGCGCGGTCACGACGCTTTTTGAAGGAGGGATTGGTCTCTGTGTCGCTGATCTGAACCGGCTCGCCTGAATGCAAGGCACGCAGCGTCACCGAGTCGTGCTCGCCCGGCTCAACCACGAGATGGTTTGTATACCACTCCGCCAGCCCCCGGCTTGCCTTGACGCGGAAAGCCTGATCCTGTTCGTCGAGGACGAAGAGGGCACACATATGGACGTCGAGCAGATTCTCGACCTGCTCGAGGATCCGGTCGAGCACAACCTGCAGATCCAGCGTCGAGACCACCGCCGCGCTGGTCGCCAGTAGGGTCCCTAATTCGTCCAAGCGCGCCTCGACAGACGTGTGCATGCGCTGCATGCTGCGTGTGAGATGGCCAATCTGATCCGCGCGGCGGGCCACTTTCTTTAGCGCCTGTTGCTCCGCTTCGGAGAAGGGTCGTTCCTGCCCAATCGACTGGCTAAACGCCGTCAGGCGCACGAGGGGCCGGATAAAATAGCGGGACAGACCCATCCAAAAGAAAAGGCCTGCCAGCAGAATGACAAGGATGGAGAGCAGGGCTGCGCGCTGGAAGAGGCTGGGGGTGGCGAAAGCAGCTGCTGTGGGGTGGCTGATGACGACGTCCCAGCCGACGCTGTCGATCGGCACGTGGCTATAGAGGGCAGCCTGCCCCTCCCCATCTTCGGTCAGCAGGCTGCCGGCATCGGCATCGAGGGCAGCTGCGGAGGCTACGGGCAGGAGGGAGCCGGCATCGTGCAGCACGAAAGCGGGATTAGAGTGCGCGATAATCTGGCCCGCGGCATCGACAATCAAGATCTGGAGCTGCTCCTCGCGCGGATACTCGGCCACAATTTGACTCAGCGTCTGGCTGAGGAACTGGAGCTTCAGATTACTCCCCACAACGCCGACAAAGGTCCCATCTTCGCTGCGAAGGGGCATCACTGCGGTGGCGACCGGTTGCTCGGTGGTGGGCGAAATCCGCCCTTTGGAGACAAGCGGCTCCTGACTGTGCAGCGCCTCCTGGAAGTAGTCACGGAAGGAAAAGTCGACGCCGACGGTGGAGCTGGGGCCGATGGGATAGTGGAAGAGCATCGCACCGTCCGCGCCGAGCCGGTAGACGAGGTTCACGTCGCCCCGGGCGCTCATGAAGGTGCGGAAATGGGTGGTCATGCCCGCTTCGTCCGCTTCCATCACCGCCGCTTCTCGCCCCAGTTGCCGGACCGCCTCGAGGGCATTGTCCATGAGAATGTCCGTCTCCTGGGCGATAGCGCGCGCCAGCGCCAGGTCGGCTGCTCTGACGTCTGCTTCCAGACGCTGGCCGGCCAGGCTCTGAAAGAGGAGGATTCCGACAACTACTAGACCGATGAAGAGCACAGAGAAGACCAGCAGTTGCCGCCCCAAGTCTCGGCGTAGTGGGAGTGTGCCTATCGGTATTACCCCTTCATGGTGATGGTGCCACCTTGCCAGAATATAGCTGTACCGGCGGGGGCTGTCAATCTTTTGCAGCAATCATTATAGCCGGCTGCAATTATTCGTGATACAACGCAGCCATGCGTATCGCCATGGTCGGCCCGTTTGGCTTTCATCCCAAGAAGACAATGCGCTCGCGTGCCTTTCGCCTGGCGCGGCCGCTGGTGGCCCGCGGACACGAGGTGGCGCTGTTTATGCCGCCCTGGCACACGCCGGAGGAGGCCGGGCGGCAGTGGGAGGAAGACGGCGTGCGCATCCACTATGTCTCGCTCCGGGGCGGCACAGTAGGCATCACGCACCGCCTGGTGCGGGAGGTATTGAATACCCGGCCCGACGTCGTCCACTGCTTCAAACCAAAGGCCTACAGCGGCCTTGTCGCCGCCTGGCTGTGGGCTTTTCAGCGCCGCCGCCTGCGCCTCGTGGTCGACAGCGACGACTGGGAAGGCTGGGGTGGTTGGAACGAACGCGCGCCGTATAGCTGGTTACAGAAGCACTTTTTTGCCTGGCAGGAGCGGTGGGGATTGGGCCACTGTCACGCCTTGACCGTTGCCAGCCGGGCGCTGGAGACGCTGGCCTGGGGCCACGGCGTCGCTGGAGAGCGTGTCGTCTACGTACCTAACGGCCCCGGCATTCCCATCGCCGGCGGGGGCGGGCGCGCACAGGAACGGCGGGCGGCTCTGGGCCTGGCAGAGCGTCCAGTCCTGTTACTCTACAGCCGGCTGTTCGAGTTTGATACACAGCGGTTGGTGGCCATTTTGCGGGGAGTGCAGGCGCGCGTGCCGGATGTGGTCTTGCTGGCGGTGGGGAGTGGCCTGTACTCGGAAGACGCCGTCGCCCTGCGCCGCCAGCTGGAGGCTGCCGGGCTGGCCCGCGCCGTGGTCGACGCCGGCTGGGTTGCGGAGGCGGAACTGCCGGCGCTCCTGGCTGCTGCCGACGTCGGCCTTTACCTGATGGAGGACAATCTGCTCAACCGCAGCAAGTGCCCGGTGAAGCTGGCCGATATGCTCGCCGTCGGGGTGCCGGTCGTCGCCGAGCGGGTAGGCCAGGTGCCGGAGTACGTGCGCCACCGCGAAACTGGTCTGCTGCGAGCGCCGGGGGAGGTGGAGGGGCTGGCGGGCGACCTCGTTACGCTGCTCTCCGAGGAGCCGTTGCGCGCGCGGCTATCGGAGAACGCACGCGCCCACATCGCCCGCCACTTTTCCTGGGAGCGCCTGGCGGACAGAGTAGAGGTAGCCTACCAGACAGCACGGAGTCCAGGAGAGCGCGGCGAACCCGCCGCGCTCTCTGGTACGCACTAGTTGGGGAAGGGCTCGAGATCCCCTTCGAAGTCCCAGCCAAAGATGATTTCGCTGACCCACTCATTTGCGCCGATTGTGACGGTAGAGCCAATGATTCCTTCTGTCACGTCCGGGAAGGTCCACTGACCGGGGAGAAGCTCGGCATTGTCGCCTGCCTCGGGGTCGACGAAGATGCAGTAACTGCCGGCCTCCACCCCAACGAACATGAAGCGTCCGTCCTCGCCGGTAGCGGTCGTCGCGATGACCTCTGCCTCCTCGGTCGCGGGGCAGGCTCCCTCGGCGCGAGAGACGGTAATGCCCTCCAGGCGCGGTTCGCTCAGATTAAACTCGCCATCGGCAATCAGTTCGTCGTCGTCCGTTTCGACGCATTCGCCATCTATTACCTCCCCCTGGGCGTCGACGACACAGAGGTCGGAAAAGACGATGCCGCTGATCACCGAGCCCGGCTCTGGCACTTCGGCGATCGTCACCTGGATCTGGACCCAGAAGACCTCCACGTCAGGGATGCCAAAGAGCTCGCCCTCGTCGTTGCGGAGCATCCAGTTGCTGCGGAAGGTGCCGATCTCGTTGGGAGCGATAAACTGGACGGAAAGGTCTGCCGTCTCGTTCGGCTCCACCGTCTGCTGGAGGGGCACCGCGTCGGGCGCGCCCAGCTGGTCGCCGCCGACGAAGGCCAACTCATAGTTGTCGGTCCAGGTGCAGGTGCCGTCATTTGACAGGCGCCACGTCTTGGTAAAGACGAAGCCTGGCGGCAGGATCTCGTTGTCCAGGACGGTAACGTCGGCGACGAAGGAGGCGGAGTCAATGCAGGTGTCCTCGGCGGCATCGCCCTCGTCAATCGTATCCACCTCTTCCGGCACCGGCAGCCCCTCATAATCCCAGCCAAAGTTGACGTCAGTCGTCACTTCCTCGCCCGCCACGGTAACATCGGCCTGGATAACGCCCTGATCGCTCACTTCTGGCGCCGTCCAGGTGCCGGGAATAAGGATATCGGTATTGACGTCGTCTAGTGCATCGACATAGATACAGTAGGCGCCCGGCGCGAGATCGGCAAAGGAGAATTCGCCCTCGGCGTCAGTTATCTCCGTCGTCAGCTCCTCCACGCCCGGGCAGGCGCCGCTGCCGAGACGCACCTGCACGCCGGCAAGGCCGGGCTCGTCCACTTCCAGAAGTCCGTTCGCTACGTAGAGATCCCCTTCCAGCGCGACGCAGCCGTCAGACGGTAGCAGCGGTTCGCCGCCTTCGCCGCCGGCGACCGCGCAGAGATCGTGCCACACGACGCCGCTGATGCCGCCGCTATCGTCGATTCCCGTTGCGGGGGTGGGCTCGTCTTCGGGCACGACGTTGTCTGCTTCCAATGAAAAGCTTTCGCTGATGTCGTTGGCGATGACGGTGTAGGTGCCGGCGGGCAGGCCCTGCACGTCCAGCGGGATGACTTTATCAAAAGGCACGACAGCCTGGGTACAGACCTCGTCGGGTAGCCGGCGCCGGGTCAGGTTGATAACAAAGGTGTTGCCTTCCAGGCGCGGCGTTGGCTCCTGGAGGGTCCAACAGGCGTTGGGCAACGTGCCGCTGGCGATCGCGTTGACCTGAACCGGGAACGATTCTAGCAGCAGGATTTCCAGCGATTCCAGATCGGCCTCGGCAACTTCCGGCTCCTCGACGTCTTCGTCAGCCGGATCGGTCACATCCACGACCTCATCGACCTCGTCTTCGACGTCTTCGGCGCCGTCTCCCAGGAGCCCGCAGCCGGCGAGCAGCAGAGCGAGGACAACCACCAGTAACGTGTATATGGACAGCTTCTTGTGGTTCATTTTCTCCTCCTGGCTGGAAACCGTCTCCGCAGCGCCTCCGTCCACCACCTTCGGCGAGGCGTCATCGCGAAGAGGGTGGTTGCACCCCGGGCCGGCGTCGGGTACGATCCAACCGATTCTTTTACGCTCCCTATCATCTCTAAAGCGGCTATTTTTGCAACATGACCGATAGCACTCCTTCGCAAGCCCTCTCTCCCGAGGCGCCCGCCGAGGCGCGACTGCCTGAGATTCTGGCTCGTCTGCGCGCTGCCCATCCGGACGCCCACTGCGCGCTGAACTACGAGACGCCATTCGAGCTACTGGTTGCCACCATTCTGTCGGCGCAATGCACGGACGAGCGCGTGAACCAGGTGACGCCGGCGCTCTTTGCTCGCTATCCGGATGCGACGGCGATGGCTGCCGCCGAGCGGGACGAGCTGGAGCAGCTCGTGCGCCCGACGGGCTTTTTCCGCCAGAAGGCGCGCTACATCCAGGAGAGCGCCCGCCGCCTGCTGGACGAGTACGGAGGCGAAGTGCCGGCCGATCTGGCCGCCCTTCTAACCCTCACCGGCGTGGCGCGCAAGACGGCCAACGTCGTCCTGGGCGAAATCTTCGGCGTCGCCGAGGGGGTGGTCGTGGACACCCACGTCAAGCGCCTCTCACAGCGGTTGGGCCTGACAGAGGAGACGAGCGCGACGAAGATCGAGCGCGACCTGATGGCGCTCCTGCCGCGGGAGAGCTGGATCGAGATTTCCCACCTGCTCATTTTCCATGGCCGCCGCGTCTGCGACGCACGCACGCCCGAGTGTGGCGTGTGCACGCTGAGCGGCCTCTGCCCGTCGGCGGTGACGTAAACCGGCGACGGGTTGGTGCCGCTTGGCGACGGCGCCTCATGCTTCTTCGTCATGCTTGAGGTAGCGCCGGAACCAGCGCATCATGTGCTCCAGCCGCGCCACCCGGCGGTCGGTGCGACCACCGCGGGAGAGGCCGTGCGATTCGTCGGGGAAGAGCACCAGCTCTGTATCGACCCCCAGCTTCTTCAGCGCCACAAAGACCTGAGTCGCCTGCTCCAGGTTGCAGCGCAGATCCTGCTCGCTGTGGATGATCAGGGTGGGAGTGCGCGCATTGGCGATGTACTTCATCGGCGACTGTTCCCAGTAGGCGTCCAGCTTCTCCCACGGCGGCTGGCGATCGGCCCAGGTGTCTTCGAAGAGATAGCCGAAGTCGGAGGAGCCCCAGAAGCTGATGGCGTTGCTGACCACCCGCTGGGCGACTGCGGCGCGGAAGCGGTTGGTGTGGGTGATCGTCCACAGCGTCATGTAGCCGCCGTAGCTGCCACCGGTGATACCCATCCGTTCGGTGTCGATGTAGGGCTGATCGGCCATATAGTCGGCCCAGCTCATGACGTCGGCATAGTCCGGGCCGCCCCAGCGGAGGTGAATCGCTCGCCCGTGCGTCTCGCCATAGCCCTGCCCGCCGCGCGGGTTGGTGAAGTAGACGACGTACCGCTGCGCGGCCAGGGTGTAGAATTCGTGCATGAAGACGTTGCCGTACTGCAGCCAGGGCCCGCCGTGGATCTCGAGGATGGAGGGATATTTCTGCTGCGGGTTGAAGCCGGGTGGCTTGAGGATCCAGCCTTGCAACCGATTACCGTCCGCTCCTTCGAACCACACCTCCTCCATCTCCCCCAGCTCCAGCTCGCCCAGCCACTCCTCGTTGAGATGCGTGAGCTGTCGGGGTGAGTCTACGCCCAGCTCGTGAACATATACCTGGTTGGGATGGCTAAAGTCACTCCATAGGTAGGCCAGCTTTTGCCCGTCCCGGTCGAAGGTGAAGGCGCCGATGTTGCCTTGCGGGGTCACTAGATCCTCGATTTCGCTCTCCCCGCTCTCCAGAGCATGCTGGGGGTCGACGGCGTGGATGGTGACGTTGCCGTGGCGGCTGACCTGGAAGAGAATGTGACCGCCTTTCGGTCCCCCTTGCGCCGTCCAGACAGGGCGCGAAAAGGGGAGATCGGCGACGTCGCCGAGCGTGGAGCTGCCGATGTGGAGATCGTGCGCCTCTGTCAGATTTGTAGGTGGCGCTGAACCGTCTGCCGGTAGCAGCCACAGCGAGTTGTTCTTCCAGGCGTTGCCCCGGCCCTCGCGCCCGACGTAGCTGATCCAGCGCCCATCGGGGGAGAAGACGGGCGCCATCTTCAGCCCCACCGGCGTCTCCAGCTTCCGCGCCTCACCCCCCTCCGCCGGCATCAGAAAGACGTCGTCGAGGTAGGGATCAAGATCGGGATCTTCACTGCGGTTGGAGATAAAGAGGATCTCGCTGCCGTCCGGCGACCAGGTGGGCCACATCTCGCTGCGCGCGCCTTCTGTGAGCTGCGTCGCCTCACCCGAATCGACCTCTACCGTCCAGATGTGCCAGCGCTCATCCGGCAGGAAGCCGGCGCCGTCGAGGCGGAAGCCGACGCGCGTGATATGCCGCTCAACGACGCCCAGCTTCTTTAGCCGCTCATCTTTTTCCCGCTCCAGTGCCGCTTCACTCTTTTCCCGAAAGCGCAACAGCAGACGGAGACCATCCGGGGACCAGGAGAAGCTGCCGATGGTCCCTTTCAGATCAGTTAACGGGCGTGCCTCGCCGCCGGCAAAAGGCAGGAGGTAGATCTGGGGTTGCTTTTCATCCTTGCGGTTGGAAAGAAAGGCGATCTGCTCTCCGTCGGGGGACCAGCGAGCGTGGGTGTCGGCATGATCGCCAACAGTGAACTGGCGCGGCGGCGCGCTGCCGTCTGTAGGGACGAGCCAGAGGTTGGTGTACTTCTTCTCGCTCTCTTTGTCGACGCGCTGCACGCCGTAGATGACGTGGCGGCCGTCTGGTGCGATGCGCGGGTCCAGCGCCAGCTCAAATCGGTAGAGATCTTCGGCGGTGATGGTCTGTGGTGCGGTGGTGGCTTCAGTCATTAGCTCTCCTGATTGGTGCGCGCGAACAGCAGAGAGGACGCAACTGTGGCGCATCCTCCCCGCAACATGCTCGGGGCTTCGTTTCGTGTCCGGTTACTCTTCTATGATAAACAACATTCCCGCGCTGCGCCCGAAGACCTCGGGGAAGAACTCCTGGTAGGCCACCGCCGGACGAACCTGGTACTCCCCAGGAATCGGCGTCTCCAGATAGTAACTGTATTGGTAGGTGCCGGCGGGCAGGAAGTCGCTGAGGAAGAGAACGCGGTCATCGCGGTACTCGATGTGGTTGAAGCGCCACCAGCCCCAGTAGCCATACCATTCGTCGCGGTCGTCACGATCGACCTCCACGACGTCGCCGCCCAGACCGGACGCGGTAGTCGCCAGGCCGGGATCGACTGCCTCGGCGCCGGCGGGAATGGGATCCTCGACGCGAAGGTAGAGCAGGTCGTCGGGCGCGATAATAGTCAGCTCCACGCGCACGCGCTGCCCGGCCTCGATTTGGGTCAGGGGCTGGCACGCGGTGTCGCCCTCAGGGTCACACTCGCCGTCGTAGTAGAGGCGCTCTACCGTCACACCGCGGCTGACCGGTTGTACCGCTTCCGCCATAACAAAGGCATCGAGGTGGGCGGTGTAGTAGAGGCGGCC
>JAWVYW010000035.1:0-27829 GCA_033722535.1 Promineifilaceae bacterium (SeqCode) | reverse complement strand
CGGAACCAGATCGTCGGCGTCAATGCCTGCCTCTGCCATTTTCTCGATCGACGACGTCTGTGCCTGAGCAATACTGAAGAGCGTATCGCCGGGCTGTACAACGTAGTCGACGGTGATGAAGGAGTCGACGTTGGGATTAACACCCTCGCCCCCCGGCGCAACAGGTGGCGCTGCCGTGGCCGGCGCCCCGGCTATCGGAGGCGGGGTGGCAGTGGGCTGGACGGCCACTGGCCCCGGTGTGGCCGTTGCTTCGATGCCGGGCAGCGTCTGTGTGGGCGCCGCCGGCGGCATGGCGGCAGGAGCGAGCTCCACAGCCAGCGCCGGATCTGTGGTCAGATAGACCGTTTGTCCCCCAACCTGTGCCGGCTGCCCGGGTGGGGGAATAGCCACACCCTCCCCCAACGGCTCTCCTTCCCCTACGTCCAGTCCCGGCTCCTCCGGCGGCGCGTCCGGTTCACTCAGAAGCATGTTGATGAGGAGGAAGCCGGCAATTCCCATGATGGCTGCAATCAGGATAGCGAAGAAAATGAACCGTTGTTGCATTTCCAATCCTTCCGTTTAACAGGTTGCTTACATTTTTATGTTAAGATTAAGTCGCCAGAGGGGAATTGTCAACGTGAATTCTGTCGATTTTCTTCGCACAGGACACAGCAGACCGGCATCTGGAGTGGTTGGTTCTGGCAGATCAGGAGAGCAGAATGTTTTATAAACGAGAGCAGCTGGAAGAGATTGAGCAGATGACGCTGGCCCCATATGCGCTGACGAGCGCGAACAGCCGGGGCCGGGCCTATCCCGAGGAGGAGTCGGAAACACGGACCGCCTTCCAGCGCGACAGGGATCGGATCATTCACACCACTGCCTTTCGCCGGCTGGAATACAAGACGCAGGTCTTTGTCTTCTACGAAGGCGATCACTATCGTACGCGCCTGACGCACACCATCGAGGTGGCTCAGCTCGGTCGTAGCCTCGCCCGTGGGCTGGGGGCCAACGAAGATCTGACCGAGGCTATTTGCCTGGCCCACGATCTGGGCCATCCTCCTTTCGGCCACGCCGGCGAGTACGCGCTTGACCTGATGATGCAGGGTCACGGTGGCTTTAATCATAACACCCAGAGTTATCGCGTGGTCACGGAGCTCGAGCATCGCTATCCTGGTTTTCCGGGTCTCAACCTCACCTATGAAACGCGGGAGGGGATTATCAAGCATGAAACGGAATATGATCGCAGCGATGCCTCCGCCTACGAGCCGGGCAAGCGCGCTTCTGTCGAGGCGCAGATCGCGAACCTCGCCGACGAAATGGCGTACAACGCCCACGACCTGGACGATGGGTTGCGCGCGGGCCTCTTCACACCCGCTGACCTCGTCGAGCTGGAGCTGTGGCGCGAGATGCACGCCGAGATCGGCTGGGACCACTTTGACGATCTGGTCCGGCGGGAAGTGATTCGCGAGCTAATCGGCCGCTTCGTTACCGATGTGGTGGCGACGACCTCGCACACGTTGGAAGAGAACGATCTCGACTCCCCTCTTGCCGTGCAGATGTTTGACCGCAACGTCGTCGGCTACTCGGAGCCGATGGCGCGCAAGGTGCGCCAGCTTAAAGATTATCTCTATCAGAATATGTACCGTCACTACCGGGTGATGCGTATGCAGGTCAAGGCGGAGCGCTTTGTCTCTGAGCTATTCAACGCCTACGTCCAGGAGCCGAAGATGCTGCCGACGCAGACTCAGAAGCGGCTGGCGCAGCTACCGGTCGAGCGCGTCGTCTGCGACTACATTGCGGGAATGACCGACCGCTACGCTCTGGCAGAGTGGGAGAAGCTGTTCGACCCCTACCGCAAAGCATGAGCGCCGAGAGCGAAATGCCGTAAACAAAAACCCCCACGCCGAGCAGCGTGGGGGTTGATCTTTTGTAGATCGCCGGCGTCGGCGCGTCCGGCGCCAACGGGTGGCGGATCAGTAGTCGAGCATTTCGTCGATGTGGCCCTGGATATCCGGCTCTTCGAAATCGCCTTCCTTGGCCCAGGCGGAGAGCTCGACGGTAAAGCGCTCGAAGAAGCTCTTGGGCGGCAGCGCGCCGCTGCCGTACTCCATCTCGGTGATCTCCGCGTTGATGATCAGCGTCGCCGTCTCCAGCACAATCGTCTCGCCCTCGCGGGCCAGAACGGGCTCGCCCTTGGGCGCCAGTTTCGCTTTGAGGGCGTCGTCGAAGAAGGCATGATCGCTCATGATCACCTTCGTTACGGTGCGAATATCGTTTTTGTCGAACAACCAGACTTCAAAGGCCGTCACATTCTTTGGCTCGTCTACGCCAATCGATTCAGAGATGCCGACGCCGCACTCGCCCAGGAAGTCGCCCTGTTCGTTCTCGATGCTGAAGCTATCGTCATAGGTGTCGTGGCCTCGGACGTAGGTCGTTTCGAAGCGGGCGATGGGCGTGGCGATGATCTCTGCGTCCGATTCTTCCAGGGTGGCGGGGCCCACCGTCTCCATCTCCGTGAGATAGGTTTCCTCGACCGCTTCTGCTGGCCGTGAACGCCGCATCAAGTAGAGGATGGCGCCGACGAGAATCATAAAGAGGACGATCAGCAGCAAGACGAGCAGCAGACTCCCGAAGCCCCCCTCCTCTTCGGCGTCGGCTACCGGCAGCGCGTCACATCCCTGCGGGTCGAGCGCGGTTGCCAGGCTGATCAGCCGGGCAGAGGCTGCCGGATCGCCTGCCCGGGCAGCCGCGAGTTCACAAACCTCGGTGCGTGCGGTCTCCCACCCCGAAAAGGCATCCTGCACGAAAGCGGGGTTGCCCTCTACTTCGTGAAGGCGGGCCATGCCGAGAATATAAGCGTCCTGGTACCCCTCCAGAAGATCTCCCGGTGCGGCCCCCGTGTACTCCAGGGGCGTCAACCACCAGCCGAAAACGACGAGCCCGATGACGAAACCGACAATAAATGCAACAAGAACGACCCAACCAGGTTGTCTTTCCACTGTATCCACTTGTCACCTGCCTTCTGTTTACTTCTCGTGGTCTAACTTCGCTAACACGACCGCTTCTGGCAACCTCCCCAATGGCAGTTATCTTACCATAAGTAGTAGCAGAGGCAAACGAAATTCTAATGTTGCGCAGGAGGCGCTGGCAGCACGCTATCTTCGCCCGGAAACCGGCAGCGATAGCCATAGACGGCTACTGCAAGATTGGGTGCTCCTGTGGTATACTCGACGCTGTAAAGTAGGCGTTACGAAGAGACGCTGGCAAATCGCTTACCACAGGGAGATGATGGGTGGCAGACAGGGCTCGTTACGAACAGGCGCTCAGTAGAGGTCATTCCTACAGTTGGGATCAACAGTGGCAGGAGGCAGTAGAGGAGTTCGAGGCTGCACTGGCAGAGCTGGCAAACGAGCCGGCCCCCTATGCGGGGTTGGGCATGGCCTACAGCGAGTTGGGGCAGCTGGAAGAGGCGCTGGAGAGCTATAAACAGGCTGCCCGTTACTCGAAAGGGGACATCATTTATCTGCGCCAGGTGGCGGAGGTGCAGGAGCAACTGGCACGGAATGAGGACGCCGGGCAGACGTATCTGGCAATCGGCGAGATCCAGCGTCGTCGCGGCGCAGAAGATGAAGCCGTCATTAACTGGCACCGCGCAGCGCAGCTATCGCCCAACCTCCTCGGCGCCCGGCAGCGCCTCGCCCACTACTACACGCGCCAGGGACAGACTCGCGCTGCCATCATCGAGTATCTGGCTGTTGCCCGCCTTTACCAGGCCCGGAAAGATGTCGAGCGGGCGTTGAAAACCTGCCGGAGCGCGCTCAATCTGGACCCGCGCAACGCGGAACTTCTGACCGCTATCGAGCGGCTGGAGCACGGCGAGGAGCTGGTAGCGCCCCATCGCTCTGAGGCGCCGCTGGCGTTAGGGGTGGAACTGCAGGAGACGGTCGACCAGATGGCACCGGGGGAGAACGGAAGGGGCGAACAGCAGGCTGCGACTGCCAGCCCGGTGCAGAACGCACGGCGCATGGCGATGGAGCAGCTGGCCGAAGAGCTCTTTGAAGAGGAGGAGCAGCCGAGCGATGCTGCGCGGAAGATGGAGCGCGATGCGCTGATCAGCCAGGCGTTAGATGCCCAGACGCACGGGCAGATCAACGAAGCGATTAGCTATTATGAGCAGGCGCTCGACGCCGGCGTGACGGGTCCGGCGGCGCATTTCAATCTCGGACTCCTTTACCAGGTCAGGTTGCGCTTTGAAGACGCGATCCGCGAGTTCGAGAAAGTTGTGAATGATCCTAGATATCGCCTCGCCAGCCATTTTGCGCTGGGCGAGTCGTACCGCGCGCGGGGGCAGATCGACAGAGCGGTGGAACATTTCATCACGGTGCTGCAGATCGTCGACCTGAGCACGGTGCAGCACAATCAGGCCGATCGGCTGATCGAACTTTACGAGAATCTGGCCGACAGCCTGCAGACACGGGGCGAGCCAGAGAAGGCGACGGAGTTTGCCAACGCGCTGGTCGAGTTTCTGAGCCACAGGGGATGGGAGGATAAGGTACGGGATGCCCGCAAGCGTCTCGACGCTCTCTCCGGTTCGCGGATGATGATCCTGGGTGATATCCTCACCGCTGGCTCCGCCCGCGTCCTGGAGGCGTTGTACCTCAGCCAGGAGTACGCGCGCCGCCAGATGGTCGATACGGCCATCGAGGAGGTCTATCGCGCGATTGCCATCTCGCCGGACTACTTGCCGGCGCACATTCAACTGGGGGAACTGCTGGCCTCCGATGCTCGCACAGAAGCCGCTACCGCTAAATTTAGCGCCGTTGCCGATACCTTCCGCATGCGGGGTGACGAGAGCAGTGCTGTCAATATGTATGAACGGGTGGTCGCGATTTCGCCGTTCGACCTCTCGATTCGCGCCCGGCTGGTCGATCTGCTGAAGCGACGTGGACAGATTGATCGCGCGCTCGAACACTACCTGGCCATGGGCGAGGCTTATTATCAACTGGCCCAGGTGGAAAAGGCGCGCGAGACGTATACCGAAGCGCTGAAACTTGCCCCACGCGGATCGTCGGAATCGTCCTGGCGTGCGCGATTGCTACGCCAGATCGGAGATATCGATCTACAGCGCTTTGATTGGCGGCGCGCGCTGGCCGCTTACCGGGAGCTACGGCAGCTCGATCCTGACGACGAACGAACGGCGATGACCCTGGTCGACCTCTACTACAAGCTCGGTCAGCCGGCTTATGCGGTGCATGAACTGGACCAGTACCTGAAATATCTCGTCTCCTCCGGTCGGAGTAGCAAGGTCGTGGGAATTCTGGAAGATATGGCGAACCGCTATCCGGCTGAGCCGCCGCTGGTCTACCGTCTCGTTCGGCTCCATCTCGCGCAGGGGCGGCAGGAGGAGGCAATTGCCCGTCTGGATGCGCTCGGAGAAAGTCAGCTCGATGCGGGACAGAATGCCGAGGCCATCGCCACGATCACGCGCATCGTGCAGCTGAAGCCACCCGATGTGGCCCGCTACAGGCAGCTGCTAAAACAGTTGCAGAGGTGAGTGGTTGTTGTTCCCCTACCTGATTCCCTGCCACCGCCTGCTACCGCGCCAACGATGGATTTCCCACTAGACTACTATATCGACCGGCTGGAGTTCACGGCCCTCGTCGATATTCTTCTCGTCACATTCTTAATCTTCGGTCTGCTGATGTTGATTCGCGGCACGCGCGCCGTGTCGCTCCTTCGCGGCCTGCTTGTAGTTGGCCTCTTCTTTCTTCTTCTCTCCGCCTTTGTCGACCTGCCAGCTTTTGAGTGGTTGTTCCGGAACGTTCTGCCGGCCCTTCTCTTTGCTTTCCCGGTCATCTTCCAGCCTGAGCTACGGCGGGCGCTGGAGCAGCTAGGTCGCACGGGGTGGTTTGTGCGCCTCTTCCGGCGCTCGCGCGAGAGCAGTGTGGTCACGGCAACGGCGCGCGCCTGTCTCCGGCTCTCGCAGCGGCGCCACGGCGCTCTGATCGTCTTCGAACAGGATACCGGACTACAGGAGTACGTCGATACCGGCATTCTGCTCGATTCCGAGCCCTCGCCCGAACTCCTGCTGACCATCTTCAATAAGACGACGGAGCTACACGATGGGGCGGTCATCGTGCGTGGCGAACGGCTGCTGGCTGCCGCCTGCGTGCTGCCGCTCTCCACCAGCCGCCTTTCCGACCGCCAGATGGGCTTGCGCCACCGCGCCGCCCTCGGCATCAGCGAAGTCAGCGACGCCGTGGCCGTCGTCGTCTCTGAAGAGACGGGGCAGATTGCCATTGCCCACAACGGGCGTATTTTACGGCGCCAGGATCCGTCGCGGTTGGATGCTATTCTCTACGCCTTCCTCCACAGTGGCACGCTGGCACCAGATCGAAGGGGAGTCTGAAACAAATGCTTCGCATCTTTACATCCCTTGCCGCAAACATGGCAACATTTCTCCTGGCCCTTATCCTGGCGGTGGCGATCTGGGTCTTTGCAATTGGGGAAGCAGATCCGGTCGACCAGCGTCGCCTCAGCGGAATCCCGGTTCAGGTCGTGGGCCGTCCCGCCAACAGTGAGGTCTCCGGCATCCCAAGCACGGTCGAGGTGCAGTTAGAAGGCCCGACGTCGGTACTGGATGATCTGACGGTGGATGATTTTACCGTCGAAGTCGACCTTGCCGGGGCGCCGGTCGGCACCTCTGAGGTGCCGGTGCGCCTTGAACATGAGCTCGATACCGTGAACGTGGTCTGGCAGTCGGCAGAAAATGTGCTGGTCACCATCGAGCCAATCATTTCCCGCCAGGTTCCGGTACGGGTGGAGATACGGGGGAACGTGGCGCGCGGTTACGAGCGTGGCCCGGTGCTGGTGGAGCCAGAGGCGATTTCCGTTACCGGTATTGCCTCTCGCGTCGAGCAGCTTGCAGAAGCGCGGACGACGATTTTCCTTGACAGTCCACAGGAAGATCTGGTCGTCACACGCCGGCCGATCTTTTACGACCTGCAGGGCAACATCGTAAGCGGCGCCAACCTCGAAGTCAATTCTGAAGAGATCGAGATCTTCATCCCTGTCGAGCAGCTGGTCGGCTTCGCTGCCATTCCGATCTTCGTCGATTGGGAGGGCGAGCCGGCGCCAGGGTACCGGCTGCTGGATGTGAACGTGGAGCCAGACAGCGTGCTTGTCACCGGCGATCGGGAGCTTCTAGACGACCTGCGTCGCATCCGCACCCAGCCGGTCGACATTACCGGCCTGCGAGAGTCGCAGACGATGGCGGTAGGGTTGGACCTTCCAGAAGGGGTAGAGCTGGACGAGGTGCAGCCGGTCGTCGTTCGGGTCGAGATCGAGCCGATCCTGACCAGCTCCATCATCCGCAAACAGCCGGAGATCCGGGCGCTTGCCGAAGGGCTGACCGTTACGACGGGTCTCAGCGAGGTGCGTGTATTCCTCTTTGGCCCAATCGATAAGCTCGATAGCCTGACAGAGGAAGATGTGCGAGTGACCCTCGACCTCTTTAATCTGGGCGTCGGCGAACATACACTGGAGCCCGATGCCGACGTCTTCGTCAGCGATATCGAGGTCCGCTCGCTCCAGCCGGCCCAGCTGACGGTCAACGTCACACGCACGATGACGACGGAGGAGATGACGCGTACACAGGCGCTGTCGGCTGTTCCCCTTGGTGAAGGCGTCACGCCGTCCGGCGGCGTTGGCGCGTTGGCGGGGCTAACCGGTATCATTGGACTGCTGGCCGGATTGATTCCGGCCGCGCTGGTGATTGTCAAAAAAGAGAAACAGACATGGGTCGTAAAGCATTAGTCGCCCTGGTCGGGCGGCCCAATGTAGGCAAATCCACCCTCTTCAACCGCATTGTCGGCCGGCGCATGGCCGTCGTTTCTGAGGTACCTGGCACCACGCGCGATCGCCTCTATGGCGAAGCAGAGTGGATCGGCGTGCCCTTTAACCTTGTCGATACCGGCGGTATCGAAATGGAGGCCGGCTGGACGACAAGGCCGCTTTCGCAGGACTCGGAAGAATTTATGGAACAGATCGTCCACCAGGCGCGCGTTGCGATTCAGGATGCAGACGTGATTGTGCAGGTAGTCGACGGCCAGACTGGGGTGACTGCGGCCGACCGGACGGTGGCCGACATTTTACGGCAGACGGCCAAACCGACGATCATCGCCGCCAACAAGCTTGAATCGACGAAGCTCTGGGACACAGCTTATGATTTTTACGAGCTGGGGCTGGGGCCGGTGATGCCGGTGAGCGCCGTTCACGGGACGGGCGTTGGCGATCTACTCGACGAGATCGTGGGGGCTTTTCCACCCCTGGAGCCGGACGAAGCAGAAGAGGAGGCGATCAAGATTGCCCTCCTCGGCCGGCCCAATGTGGGCAAGTCGACGCTCCTCAACCGCATGCTGGGCGAGGAACGGACGATAGTCAGCCCGCTCGCGGGCACCACGCGCGACGCCATCGACACGCCCCTGAAGTGGCACGGCCGGCCGATGATCCTGGTCGACACCGCCGGTATCCGCCGCCGGGGCCGGATTGAGCCAGGGGTAGAGAAATATAGTGTTCTCCGGGCGGTGAAGGCGCTCGACCGCGCCGACGTTTCCCTGCTCATTCTCGACGCGACGGAAGGAATTACCGCACAGGACGCCCATATCGGGGGTATGATTACCGAAGAGGATACCGGCGTCATCGTCCTGGTGAACAAATGGGACGCGGTCGAAAAGGATGCCCACAGCATGCCGGAGTACGTGGCGCACGTGAAGCGGGAGCTGCAGTTCATGCCTTACGCGCCCATCCTCTTTATTTCGGCCGAGACGGGGCAGCGCGTCAGCAAAATATTACCTCTGGTGGTAGAGGTCCACGAGGCGCGCCACAAGCGGATTCCCACGAGCCAGCTCAACCGGATTGTACGCGAGGCGATCGCCCGCCACCCGCCGCCCCAGAAAGGCGGCAACCGGGTCAAATTCTTTTACGCGACCCAGGCGGAGACAGTACCGCCGACCTTCATCTTTTTTGTCAACAAACCGCAGTGGGTGCACTTTAGCTACCAGCGCTACCTCGAAAACCAGATCCGCGAGGCAGAGCCCTTTCCCGGGACGCCCATCCGCCTCTTCTTCCGCGGGCGGAGCGACGAGCGCCTGGGACGGTAAACGCCACCCGCCACAGAGACGAGAGCGTCGCAATGGCCCAATCCAACAGCTCCTTGACCCCCTGCTACGTAGAAACCGCGCCCGGCATTGAGGAGGTTGCCTGGCTGGAGATTCGCGAGCGCTTTCCGCGCGCCAACTTTCGCGAGTTCCTCTATGCCAAAGATGAGCGGGGCGTGGTCGTCTTCGACTTTCCGGGCAGCGTGCAACAGCTCTTCTCTCTGCGTGTCGCCGAACGATTCTTCCTCAACATCACCTTTATGGAAAAGGTATCACGCGGCTATCGTGATCTGAAGGCGCTGCGGGAGACGTTGATGCATACCGGCGATCTGGGGCGCGCGGTCAACACTTTTACCCGTTTTCGTCGCCGCCAGCCTTCCACCTATCACCTCGTCGTACGCAAATACGGCCGCCACCAGTACAATGTCCAGGACGTCCGCGAGGTGCTGCTGACGAGCATGAACGTGCTTTATCCTGATTGGCAGCGGGTGACCGCCGGGGAGGGCGCCGAAGTGGAGCTGTGGGTCAACGTCTTCGGCTCCAGTATTCTCGTCGGACTCCGGCTGCCGCCTCCTGCTCGTGTGGAGCGCCCACCGGAGCAGGGAGCACTTTCGGCCTCGATTGTCGCCGCCTTGGTGCGGCTGACAGAGCCCGCGGCGGACGATATCTTCCTCGATCCCCTCTGTGGGGAAGGGGTGTTGCTGCTGGAACGGACCAGCCTCGGCGGCGCCGCAGCCACCGTTGGTGCAGCTCCCTCTTTCACCACCTTGCAGATGGCGCAGCGGCGGTTACAGGAGGAGGCGCCGGGCGACGCCACACTGTTGCAGGCGCAGCCAGAGGCGCTCCCGCTGACAGGGGGCAGCGTTCACAAGGTCGCCAGCCACTGGCCCGGAGAAGATGTCGACGCCTACGGGGAGTGGCTGGGGGCGCTGGCGCGTGTGCTACGCCCGGGCGGGCGGGGCGTGATCCTCACGACGGCCTATGATCCCTTTCGCGACGCCATTCGTGCCTATCCAGCGCTCGAGATTCGCCGCGGCTACTCGGTGCGGGTAGGCCGGTCGTGGGGCCGCATTTACATTGTTCACCACGGCTGAGGGGCCGGCGATACACGGTGACTGATCTTCGCCCCCTGTGCGGCATTCCTGTCCAAGTAGCACATGCCGACCACCTCGGTTCGCGCTCATCTTCCTCCTATCGTCGCCGCTGTCGGCTTCCGTTAGAATGAAGGAATGAAAGTATTCCTCGACAGCGTCGGCTGCCGCCTGAACCAGAGCGAAATCGAGACGATGGCCCGCCAGCTTCTGGCGAACGGGCACGAGATCGTGTCCCGACCGGCGGACGCCGATAAAGTCATTTTGAACACCTGCGCCGTCACGCGCGAGGCGGCGCGCACAGTACGCAACCGCACCCGCCGCTTCCACCGTGAAAACGAGGACGCGGAGGTCGTCCTCACCGGCTGTTACGCCACCATCGCCCCGCAGGAAGCAGGCCGCGTCCGCGGCGCCGGGCGCGTGGTGCCCAACCGGGACAAGGAGCGCCTCGTCACCCTGCTCGACCCGCAGGCGCGGCTCGACCTGCCGATCTTCGAGCGTGAGCCGCTGCTGCGCCAGGTGCCGGTGGGCTCCTTCGCCAACACCCGCGCCTTCGTCAAGGTTCAGGATGGCTGTGACAACCGCTGTACCTTCTGTGTGACGACGGTGGCCCGCGGCGGCGGGCAGAGCCGTCCGCTGGGGGACGTGGTGGCCGAAGTACAGGCGCTGGCAGCCACCGGCTACCGTGAAGTGGTCCTCACCGGCGTGCATCTCGGCAGCTACGCCCACGATCTGGGCAACCAGAACGGCCTCTCCGACCTTGTGTCGGCGCTCCTCACCTATAGCGACATTCCCCGCCTGCGCCTCTCCTCGCTCGAGCCCTGGGACCTGGAGCCACGCTTTTTCCGACTGTGGGAAGACAGCCGACTGCTGCCCCACCTCCATCTGCCCCTGCAGTCGGGCAGCGACCGCATCCTGCGCCTGATGGCGCGGCGCACGCGGCGCGCGCCTTTCCTCGCGCTGGTCGCGGCGGCGCGGGAGCAGATCCCCGATCTTAACCTGACGACGGATATTATCGCCGGCTTCCCCGGTGAGACGGAAGCGAATTTTCGGGAGACGGTGGACTTCGTCGACGAAATCGGCTTTTCCCGGCTGCACGTGTTCCCCTACAGCCCGCGCCCGGGCACCGCTGCTGCGGAAATGGACGGGCAGCTCCCGAAAGCGGTGCGCAAGGCGCGCGCGCAGGAAATGATCGCCCTCGGCGAACGGCTCGGACTCGCCTTCCACCGCACCTACGAAGGGCGCACGATGGACGTGCTATGGGAAGGGATGAGCGGCGCCGACGGCCGCGGCACGCGCTGGACAGGGTACACAGACAACTATATTCGCGTTGCCGCCAGCGGCCCGCCTGACCTGTCGAATACCATTACCGCTGTTCGCCTGGAGGAGGCGCAGGCAGATGGCATGCTGGGGACGATCGTCCGCTGAATGGTTCCTATCATCATAAACCTTTCACCGGCCTGGTAGAACCGTGCCCGACAAGGCTATTTTGGGCACGAATGGTACGAGCAGCGGGCATTTGCGGGTGGACACCCTGACCGCGCTGGCTCAGGGAGCCAGATGCTCATGCAGAAAGGCAGTGGCGCGATTTGGAACGTCGCGCGGCGCAAGATTCAACTCGTGGCCGCGATGGGGGTAGACGACCAGCTCGTATGCGTGGTCGTGGGCGGCCAATCGTTCGGCCACAGTGTAGGCAAAACCCACCGGCCAGAGATGATCTTCCTGACCGTGGAGCAGGAGGACCGGGCCCTCAATCTGCTCTACCGGAATAGCCGCGAACGGAAGTGGCTCCCCTTCGTATACCCATGCGGCGGCGGGCGAGGTAGAATCGGGCGATCCGTATACCCAGGGCGAGGTCATGATCGACACAACCGGCCCCACCGACGCATCCAGTACACCCATGATCAGGGCCAATTCGGCACCGCGCGAAAATCCTACAACGCCCACCTTCCCGCCAGCTGTGTCCGGCCGGTGGCGTAGGTAGGCGATCGCCTCAGACACGCGGCTGATTTCGACGTTCTCCAGCGTCCAGGGCGTCTCCAGGCAGCCGAAGTAACAGAGTGCAAAGGCAACCAGACCGCCTCGGGCCAGCCGTTGTGCAACGCCGTCTACGAACCGCACACCGCCCTCACTGCCGTGGAGCACAACCACTGCCGGGAAAGGACCTTCTCCCTCGGGAACGTAGAGGACACCAGGCAGAGGAGCACTTTCTTCTCGAATCTCAAATTCCTCTGCGGGCGGTGCTACCGTCGCCGCCGGAGTCACCGTCGGCGGCGTTTCAGCACGAGCGACCGGTTCACAGGTCGTGTAGCGTATTTCCCTGCTCCCCAGGAGTGTGCTTCCCCAATGCCATGTGAGCGCCTCGCGTCGCGGGCGCAGGGTGTTCCGTTCAAGCCAGCTTTCTCCTCGTAAAAGCGCGCCCTCGACCGGCCAATCCTCCTTCTGCCACCTCACCCAGATAGCACCATCCTCGGCGACGGTGTCAGTTACTGTCGCCGTCGCCACAATTCCCGCACGCTCCTGAGGCCACGACGGCCTCTGCTCCACTGTGGGATCCCGAAACCAGGGATGTTCCTCTACCTGCGTATAGCAGGTTGGCGCGGCGCCAGCTTCCTCGCAGACGGAGCTCTGGATAATCCCCCCGGGTAAGCGCATCTCCATCTGCGATGGCAGCCCGCCCGCGTCAGTGAGGCGCAGGCAGCCCCTGTATGACTGGGTAAGCGGAGGCGCACTTGGCCAGAGGAAGATAGTGTCGTCTCCTTCCAGGCCCACGGCCGGCAGCGCCATCATCATCTCCTGCGACCGCCGCAACGCCTCCATGCCATTCGGCAACTCCGCCGGCGTGCTGGATGCCGGGGAAGCAGATGCAGGCGTCGTGCTCGTCACGGGGGGCGGGGGCGACGAGGTGGGTGTTGCGGTACTCATCGTCGCCTGCCGACACGCCGCGAGCAGTACCAGGGAACAGGCGGCAAATAACACCACTCCCACCAGCAAACGTCGTTTCCTATCCTTTGCCTCTGGATACATGTTGCCACTCCTCGAAACAGCCTAATCGATAAGAAGGAAGTACGCAAGGGCTATCCCGGCAGACAGTGCCTGACGCCTGCGCTCGAGGAACGGATGCTGGTGTTCGATAGTTCACGCAATCGTTTTCACGATGATTAGCGAAGAACCACAGGCATAGGGCAGTGATCCAGCTTTGCACGAGCTATCCTCACCGATTCTACAGTACCTGCGTGTGGTCAAAGCTCGGCGACAACCTCCCCCATCTGTGCCACCGAATAGCCCGGCATCGCCGCCACCGCTTTGTGAAAGGCCTGGTCGTGGAGGAGCGCCAGCAGGGGGGCCAGAAGCGGGCTCTCGTAGTGCTCGCGCGGCACGACGAGATCGTAGCGCTCGTGCGCCAGGGGCACGAAGTCGAGGTCTAAAGCGCGCGCCGCGGCGCGGATGCCGAGCCCGGCGTCTGCGCTGCCAGAGGCGACGGCGGCGGCGACCGCGAGGTGCGTGTACTCCTCACGCTCATAGCCCGTTATCTCAGCCGGTTCGATGCCCCGCTGCGCCAGCGCGTAGTCCAGTAGCACGCGCGTGCCGGCGCCCCGCTGGCGGTTGACGATGGCGACCTCCGGCCGGGCGACATCCTCCCACTCGCTCAACCCCTGCGGGTTGCCGCGGGGCACGATCCAGCCCTGCTCCCGCCCGACCAGCGTCACCAATACTACCGGCCGGTCAGGCAGATAGCGGCGGACGTAGCTGAGGTTGTACTCGCCGCTCTCGGGATCGAGGAGGTGGGCGCCGGCGAGATGCGCTTCCTTTCGGCGGAGGGCCACCAGCCCGCCGAGGCTGCCCACGTTGGCCGAGACCAGCCGCCGGCCCTGGCCGGCGGCCGCCAGAGATTGGGCCAGCAGGTCGAGCGCCAAGTCGTGGCTGCCGATGGCGACGATGGTACGCGCGATCTCCGCCGGCGAGCGGTAAAGGTGGACGTCGACCTCGGTGCCCGCATCGGCCCCTTCGCTGAAACGGGGGATGCGCACAATGCCATCGGCGCGAACGAGTGAGCTGATGACGCCCGCGCCGCGCTTGATCGGCGTCGCCGTCACCCGCTCCCCCACCTGGCCGACGGTGACCCGTAGATATTCGTCGTCGCCGGTCGGCGAGAGCACCTTGCGCGTCAGCGTCGCCCGAATCTGGGGCGCTTCGTATGGCGGCTGCCCCTGCCAGCGCGCCAGAAGGGGCTCGACGAAGATCTCGCCCGTCAGCGCTGCGCTCACCGGGTAGCCGGGCACGCCGATCACTGGCACGCGTCGTCCTCCACTCGCTTCGGCCTCGTCCTCGCTTTCGACGTCGATCATGCCGATAATCACCGGATGCCCCGGCCGGACGGCGACGCCATGCACCAGCAACTCGCCCAACTCGCGGACGACGTGCGCCGTGTAATCCTCACTGCCCGCCGAAGAGCCGGCGTTGATCAGGACCAGGTCGTATTCGCGCGCCGCCGCAGCCACCGCCTCGCGAATGACGTCAAATTCATCGGCTACAATCGGGTGCCGCGTCGGCAACCCGCCCCATTCTGCTACCTGCCCCGCAAGCACGATGCTATTGTACTCCACGATCTGGCCCGACTGCAGCTTACCCTCCTGCTCAGCCTTTTCGACAGGTACCAGCTCGGAGCCGGTGGGAATGATGAGCACACGAGGGCGGCGGTAGACGGTAACTGTGGCGTGCCCCGACCCGGCGAGGGCGCCGAGATCGATCGGGCGCAGCCGGTGGTTGGCGGGAAGCACCAGCTCGGTGGCGACCATGTCCTCACCCATCGCCCGCACGTGCTTCCACGGGGGCAGGGAGGCGCGGATCTCGATGCCCACCTGCGTTCCGCCGTCGTCCACGACGGGCTGCGTGTGCTCGATCATCACGACTGCGTCGGCCCAGGCGGGGAGCGGTTGCCCGGTGTTCACCGGCAGCGCCGGGCGCTCCACAGACTTGGCGCTCGCCGGCTGATCGGGCTCGACCAGATGCAGACGTCGCGGGCGCGTCTCCGTGGCGCCCGCCGTGTCTTCGGCGCGCACGGCGTAGCCGTCCATGGCGCTCGCGTGGTAATGGGGGGAGGAAAGCTGCGCCCACACCGCTGCCGCCGTCACCCGACCGGCAGCGTCTGCCACAGCGACTGTTTCGATGCCCAGCGGTTGCCACTGACCGAGCGCTTCCAGCGCCTCGCGCAGTGCTGCCCGAGCGTCTTCGATGGGGATATCTTCGAGGTAAATGTGGCGTTTCATGCGCTTCCGACCCTGCTGTAGATGTGATCTGCGGTGATCATCAGCGAGACTGGCTGTTTGTGCAAACGCGCGGGAGGGGCAGGGAGAGGGAAGGGCGGCATATCTACTTTTCAGACGCCCTCAGCAGGAAACGGGCTGCTCCCGTCACTGCGAGTAGGTAGGGGTCAGCGAGTAACATCTCCGTACTCCCCGCCAATGTGGTGCGGTTGCCGATCGCCGGTCCCACTCATAGCCGCCAGGGCCAGCCCTCGTTCTATGCAGTGGCGCGCTTCCCGCTCCGATAATCCCGCGTGCAGCAGGCGAGAGGCCCGGTCGAAAACGCCAGGCGAGAACAACTGGGCGTCGGAATTCTGATTATGGAGGATAAGAACTCGCTCTGGATCAGGCAGTATCGGAGAGGTCGATAACGACCTTGCCGAAATGCTCTCCTTCTTCTAGTAGGCGATGGCCTTCGTGAATCTCTGTCAGGGGAAGGACCGTATCTACGACCGGTCGTAGTTTGTCCTGTTCGGCAAGCGAGAGGACGGTCGCCAGGCCATCGATGGTGCCGCCGTTGGAGCCGAGAATGCTCAACTGCCGGTGGTAAATCTGGCCGATTTCCAGCTCGACCCGCGCGCCAGAAAGGGAGCCGCACGAGACGAGGCGGCCGTTGCGCGCGAGTAGCTCCAGGGCGGCAGGCCACGTGGCAGCGCCAACATTATCCTGGACCAGGTCCACGCCGCGCCCATCGGTCGCCTCCCACACCTGTCGGACCCAGTCGCGGTCACGATAGTTGAAGACGGCGTCTGCGCCCAGCCCACGCGCGTGCTCCGCCTTCTCGGCCGTCGACGTCGTCGCCAGAACCCGCGCCCCTGCCAGCCGTGCGAGCTGGATACCCAGAGAAGCCACGCCACCTCCCGCACCCATGATGAGGATCGTCTCTCCGACGCGGATCTGACCGACGTGCACGAGCATGTGATACGCGGTCATGCCGACTACTGGCAGCGCGGCCGCCTCTACGAAGCTCAGAGATGGTGGCTTCGGTAGGAGGTTGGCGGCGGGAACGACGGTGTAGGCCGCCAAGCCGCCGTGCACGTGCTCGCCAATGATCTGGTGCTCGGGGCACGTCGTCGGCTCCCCGGCGCGACACTGTTCGCAGTGGCCACAGGTGATGAGCGGGTATACGACGACTTCATCACCCTCCGTAAATGTTTCGACCCCCTGGCCGACGTCATCGACGGTGGCGGCGATGTCGCCCCCACCGATCAGGGGCAGCGGGATGGCCCCGAACTTGGGGCCGCGGCGGACGCCCACGTCCAGCCAATTCAGCGCGCAGGCCTGCACGCGCAGGCGCACCTCGCCCGGCCCCGGGAGCGGGCGAGGTATCTCCTCCAGGCGAATGGCGTCGCGCTCGCCATGCTCACGTAGAATGGCAGCCAGCATCGTACTCATGCGGAGAGTTGCTCCTTTTTCTTCAGTTTCGGTGAGTCGGCGTGTTCGCCGTAAAGGTGACAAAAGGCGTACTGGTCAGTTCCAACCCGGATCCATGGCGGGGTAATATCGAGACAGGCCGCCATGACTTCCGGGCAGCGATCCTGGAAAGGGCAGCCGGGCTGCGCGCGGGTGGCACGCGGCACCCCCTCATCGATGCTAAGCTCGGGAGTAGGGATGTTCGGGTCGGGCACCGGCACCGCGGAGACGAGCGCCTGGGTGTACGGGTGTTGCGGATTATGGATGATCTGTTCGGTGGGACCGATTTCCATGATCTGGCCCAGGTACATAATGGCGATGCAGTCGCATGTGTACTGCAACAAGGACAAATCGTGCGAGATGTAGACCGTTGTCAGGTTCATCTCGCGCGTCAGGCGGCGCATCGTGTTGAGGATGCCCGCGCGCACGGAGACGTCGAGCATGGAGACTGGCTCGTCGGCGACGAGAAAGTCCGGGTGCAGGATGAGCGAGCGGGCCAGCACCACGCGTTGCAACTGTCCACCCGAAAGCTGATGAGGATATTTGTCAAGGAAAAGCTCTGCCGGCTGCAGCTGCACACGCTCCAGCGTGTCCAGAATCCGCTCCCGTCGTTTGACCGCGTCGCGCCAGCCATTGATTATTAATGGCTCCGAAAGCGAGCGGTAAAGAGTGAAGCGGGGGTTGAGCGCTTCATACGGATTCTGGAACATCAGCTGGACGCGGCGGCGAAATTCCTCCAGATCCTCGCCGGATAACTGAGAGATATCCTGTCCGTCGAACAGAATACGCCCTTCGCTGGGCTCGATCAACTTTACGAGGAGCATGCCCGTTGTCGTCTTGCCGCAGCCGGATTCGCCCGCCAAGCCAAGGCTCTCGCCGCGCGCCAGATCAAAACTTACGCCGTTGACGGCGTAAATCTGCTGTGCCGGCTGCCCCCGAAGCAGGCCGGCAAGCCCGCCACCAATCTGATACCGTTTGACCAGATCCTCGACCTGTACGAAAGTATCGTCCTTCTTCGCCTGCGCGGTTTGAGCGTCTACAGGAGACGGATGGACGTCCAGTGCAGGCGCCTTCGCCGGCCGCGGCTCGTCCCGTTGTCCGTTGCGATCATCGCTGCGGAGCGCCTGTTCCGCTTCTCGCCACGTGTCGGGATCGGAGGCTAGCGGACGGAGCGTCTCCATCTCGTCAGCGCGGAGGCAGGCAGCGAGATGGCCGGGCGCCGCCGGCTCCAGGCGAGGATCAATCTCGCGGCAGCGTTGTTGGACGAAAGGGCAGCGCATCGCGAAGCGGCAGAACTCCGGCGGATCGACCAGCTCGGGCGGGTAACCCTCGATCGAGATGAGGACGTCCTTAGGGCGCACGAGGTTGGGGAAGGCGTTCTGTAGACCCAGACTATAGGGGTGGTAGGGCGAGTCGAAGAAGGGGCCGGCCTCCGCCTGCTCGACAATGCGCCCGGCATACATGACCGCGACGGAGTCGCAGACCTGGGCCACTACCGATATGTCGTGCGTCACCAGCATCACGGTCAGATCGAGTTCGTTCTCAAGGCGCTGCAACGTCTCCAGAATCTGGTGTTGGACGACGACGTCGAGAGCGGTGACGGGCTCGTCGGCGATGAGCAGCGACGGCTCCAGAGCCAGCGCCATAGCAATTACGGCGCGCTGCTTCATGCCGCCAGAGAATTCGTGTGGATACTGCGATAGGCGGGCGGTATCGAGGCCGACCAGATCGAACAGATCAGCGGCGCGCCGTTTCGCGGCGCGCCGGTCATGCCCGCCACGAACAGTGAGCACATTCGTTAGTTGGTCGCCGACACGCTGCACCGGATCGAGAGAGTCCATCGAGGCCTGGGGAATGATCGCAATTTCACGCCAGCGCAGATCACGCATTTGCTGCCTGGAAAGCGCCAGCAGGTTGCGGCCCTTGAAGTTGATTTCGCCGGATATGATTTGCGCATTGCGCGGCAGCACGCGCACCAGCGCGCGCAGCAGCGTCGTCTTACCGCAACCGGACTCGCCGATGATGCCTAGATGCTGGGCCGGCGCCACGTCCATCGACACACCATCCACGGCACGCGTGACGCCACGATCTGTGTAGTAGACAACGACCAGGTCCCGAATCTCTAAAAGCGCCACCTTTACTGCCTCCTCAGACGAGGGAACAAAACCTCTTCAAAGCCACGACCGATGAAAAAGCCAGCCATGACCGTGAGCATGATGGCGATGCCGGGCGGAATGATCCAGTACCACGCCTCGCGCGACATGGCCTGTGAAAGGAATGCATCCTGTAACATGAAGCCCCAGCTCACAACATCGGGATCGCCGAAGCCGAGGAAGCTGACGCTGGCCTCCGTCATAATCGCCCAGCCAATGGCGAGTGAGCCATAAAGAAAGGAGAGCGGCAGGATGCTGGGGGCGATATAGAGAAATATGATGCGCCAGTTGCTGGCGCCGGAGAGTTTGGCCGCGTTGACGAATGCTTTCTCCTTAACGACGAGGACCTGCGAGCGAATAACCCGGCCTGTGTCGCGCCACAGCAACAGAGCCATGGCGGCGACGATGTTCCAGATGCTGGGCTCCACAAAAGCTACGAGCACAATAATGAACGGTAAAAAAGGAATGCCGAAGGCGACGTCCGCCAGGCGCATAAGTCCCCGATCAATCCATCCACCGTAATAGCCGGCGATGAGGCCGACGAGCGTACCCGTAAAGGCGACGGCGATGGCGGCGGAAAAGCCGACCAGCAACGCCGTCCGGGTGCCGTAAATTAACTGCGAGAAGATATCGCGCCCTAGGTTCGTCGTTCCCAGCGGGAAGCGCGCCGACGGTTCTTCGTTGGCCAGCCAGATCCCCTCCTCCTCGATGACCTCCAGCGGCCCGTATGGCGCGATCACGGGAGCAAAAATTGCAATGAGAATGAAAAAGATGTAGATGATGGTCCCGATGAGCGCCAGGCGATCTCGTTGCAGCACCTCGCCCACGACGCGCAGGGCCTGTACAAGGGCTGAGCCCCCTCGCCGCTGAGGCTGAGGAGCGGTAATAACCTCTTCGTGAACTTCGGCCCGGTTTAACATGGAACCCTTCCTTGTCTATCAGCTGCTCGAGCGCTCGGTGGCCCCGATTCGGGGATCGAGCAACCCATAAAGCATATCGGCAAAGAAATTCATCAGCACCATGACGACGGCGATGAGCAAGAAAGCGCCCTGCGCAAGTGGATAGTCGTTGGCGGAGACGGCGCGGACGAGTGTCCGGCCCAACCCCGGCCAGCCGAAGACGTTTTCGATGACGACATTCCCGCCAATCGAATAGCCGATGCCCAGCGCCATCGCTGTGACGACTGGCAGGAGGGCGTTGCGCGCCACGCGCCGTACCATCAGCCGCCACTCTGAGTAGCCCATGAAGCGTCCCATCGTCACGAAGTCATCCTGCATGATCTCCAGCATGTTGGAACGCATCAGCAAGAGGGGCAGTCCATGTAGATAGAGGGCGAGCGTCGTCGCCGGTAGGATCATATGTTGCCAGAAATCGAGGGACGTCAGCTTATCCAACTCTGACGTATAGATGACGCCGGCGCTACTGGCTCCGGATGATGGTAGCCATTGCAGGCGAAAGGCAAAGATCGCCAGAAGAATCATGCCAACCCAGAATTCGGGAGCAGAACGTGTCATCAGCGTAAAGGTGACGCCCGCCTGTTCCGCAGCCGTGCCTCGTTGCCAGGCGAGAATGATGCCGCCGATGACACCGATGATATAGGCCAGAATCAGCGAGGTCAGCGTCAGATAAAGCGTGTTTGGCAAGACCTCCATTACGATCTCGCCCACTGGAGCGCGCTGGAAGAAGGAATCGCCGAAGTCACCCTGAACCAGATTACCCAGGTAAACGACGTACTGCACAGGCAGTGGCTGATCGAGCCCGAAGCGGCTCATGAGTTCGTCCTGCTGCTCTGCGGTAAAGGTTGGATCGATGTAGGCGACCAGTGGATTGCCCGGCGCCAGGCGGAAGAGCAAAAAGAGAATGGTTACGATTACCCAAAGCACGAGCAGGCTCTGAAGGAAGCGAGTGCCAAGGTATATAGTTATTCGTCGGCCCATACGAGCAGCTCCGTGATGGCGGAGGAGGACGGTGAGCGCCCTCCTCCACACAAACACCTATTGCAGTCGACAGTTGCCCGTTCCAGAGATGTCAGGTCTTCAAAACCTGACATCTCTCTTGCAGGAACGGAGCGTTACATAAAGATCGTGCGGTTACTGTGGGGGCATGTGCAGGCGACCCTCGTCATCCCAGGCGTAGCCGGCTTCTCTCAGCACCTCCCTGGCCTGCTCCAGACTGAACTCGTACTGCGGTAGGTCTGGATTGTGCCAGTAGTCGATGGCCAGCGAGACATAGGAATCAGCCGGTTCGGCGAAGCCCTTGAAGATATTCTGAATGATCGCCTGTTTGGGGACGGTGTGAGCCAGCGCGCGGCGGAATGCCGGATCGTCGAATGGCTCAAGGCGCGTGTTCATCGCAAAGAAGCGGAAACCAAGCTCCGTGGTGGCGACCACTTCGATGTCAGGATTCTCTTCAGCGACCTGCGCCACGATAGTCGGATCGCCTTCCCATTCCATGAGGAAGTTAAGCTCTCCGGTCCGCAGCTGCCCGAGCGCAGATTCGACGTTAGGAATAATGCGCAGGATCCAGCCATCGGCGGCTGGCGAGGAGAAGTGGTCGGGGCTCACGCCAAGGATCACCTCCTCGGATGGTTTCCAACCGACGAAGCGGAACGGTCCCGAACCGATCGGTATCTCTTCCTGGACACTCTCGGCGTTATCTTCCGAATCCGCCAGATCGGTCAGAATCGGCTCCCAGATGTGCTTGGGTATCAGATTGAGCTTTGCCAGCGAGGCCGTTTCAAAGGCCACCCACGGTTCGCTCAGCGTGAAACGGACGGTGCGGTCGTTCACAATTTCGATGTCGGCGATTTTGTCGACGAACGGCTGGTACATGGGCGCTTCACCTGTCATCGGCGCCTCGAAGGAGAAGACGACGTCTTCGACCGTGACCGGTTCGCCGTCGTGCCAGTTCATATCCTCGCGCAGCGTCACTAGAACGTTGGCTTCGTCCTCCCACTCAACCGACTCGGCAGCCCAGGGTTGGGGCAAGCCGTCCGGCCCGATCCGCATCAACCGATCCCAGATCAGCTCTGTGACGCGCGAGTCGGCGTCGCCGGAGATGTAGAGCGGGTTAATCGCCTGTATGACGTCTCCCGTGTTGACGATGAAGGTTGCCTCTTCACCGACCGGCTCTGCCCCGATCCAGGTCCAGAAGTTTTTGATGCCGATACCCTGAGCCTCGACGACCGTGTCCGGATCCCAGACATCGCTCCGGAAGGCGAACGGCAGCTGGGGGTGTGCCACATAGAGGTAGGGCACCTGGTCAGCGATCACTTCCTGCGCCTCATAGATGACCTCGCGTCGCTCCTCACGGTCGGTGATGGCGCGTTGCTCCAGAGCCAGTTCATCATACCTTTCGTTCTCGAAGCCGACGAAGTTGTACCCCTGCGGGGCTGTCGAAGAGTGGAAGAGATTGACCACGAACTCGTCCGGGTCCATCCGTTCCGGTCGTCCGACCATCCGCCAGGCGGTCATTTGCCAGTCTTCACGATTGAACCAGACGAGGTCGGCCTGCTGTTCCCAGGGCATGGCACGATGTTCGACCTCCAGGCCGAGCTGGCGCATGTTCTCGACGAGCAGACGGGTCGATTCGAACTCGATTGGATCGGCAGCCTGCACGTTAGAGAGGACGGTGATTTCGGGAACGGGTGGTCCCATCCCCGCTTCTTCCTCCTCGGCTTCCTCAGCTTCCTCGACCTCTTCGACTTCCTCGACTTCCTCGACCTCTTCGACTTCCTCGACTTCCTCGACCTCTTCGACTTCCTCTACAGCTTCGTCGACTTCTACTTCCTCGACGGCGGGCACATCGACCTCATCTACCTCGTCTGCCGTATCCTGGCCGCACGCCGTGAACAGCAGGAGCAAGATCGCAACCAGTACTGTCAGTGTAATTTGCCTACGCTCTCTCTTCATTTCTACCTCCTTATGGGAATACAGATTTCTCTTCTACTGACGGAAAACGCTCCAACAGCCGCACAATGTGGGCGATTCCGTCGTAGAAATCCTCCAGATGGACATTTTCATTTGGCGCGTGATTCCGTGAATCCGCGTTGCCCACGCCGAGCGATACGGCGGGTATGCCGTAGCGCTGGCAGAGGACGTACATCGGCCCCGTTCCGGGCACGATAGGGTAAACGACCGGCTCTTGCTCATAGACATCTGTGAAACTGTCGACGACCATCGCCGCGAAGGGATCGGAGAGTGAGGTTCGCGCCGGGTGCTCGGCGGCAAGCAAGGTGACCTTCACGTCATCGTAGCCCTGGTCGTCCAGGTGCGTTCGCAGCCGCTGGAACAGCTCATGGGGATCCTGATCGGGCACCAGACGGAAATCCATTTTCGCGTTTGCCTTGTGCGGCAGCACGGTCTTCAGCCCTTCGCCGGTGTAGCCCGACCAGATGCCACAGATGTTGGCTGTGGGCTGGAAGATGTGCTTGCGTAGCAGCGGCTGCTCCGTCAGCTCGTTAATAAAACTATCCAGTCCAAGCTGAGCACGGTAGCCGTCCTCGTCGAAGGGCATCGTCCGGAGCATTGCTTCGTCGTCGTCAGTGGGCTCCCGGACGGCGTCGTAGAAGCCGGGAATCGTGATCTGATCCTCCTCGTTCCGGATCGAGCGTAGAGCCGCTAACAGACGCCAGGGCGCTGAAGGCACGATTGATGCCCAGGACGAATGGAGATCGACGTTAGCCGTCTCGACGGATAACTCGACATAAAGGATACCCTTCACGCCGAGATAGACCTCGCGCCGACCGACCGGATCGGAGTAGCCGGCTTCCCAGATACAGCCGTCGGCGGCGATCAACTCCTGATTTTCCCTGGCGAACGCTTCCATGTTAGGGCTGCCGATCTCCTCCTCACCCTCCACAATGAACTTGACCCGCGCTGGCAGCTCTCCATAGGCGCGGCGGTAGGCATCCACGGCGGCGATGCGGGCGATGATGTTACCCTTGTTATCGGAGACGCCGCGGGCGTAAAGCGTGCCGTCGCGGATCTCGGCAGCGAAGGGGTCGCTTTCCCACTCGCCCAGGGGATCGGGCGGCTGCACGTCATAGTGGTTGTAAAAGGCAAGGGTGCGCGGCCCCTCGCCCAGTTCGCCATAGACGACGGGAAAGCCGGCGGTGGCAACTTGGCGCGTTTTGGCGCCGACTTCGCGCAGCAACGCTTCCACCAGATCGGCCGTCTCAGCCATCCCTACATTCTGGGCGGCTATCGACGGTTGTTGGCACAGCCGCACCAGCCACTCCAAGTACACGTCACTGCGATCGGCGATCACCTGCTGCACATCGGTCATCGGCTAAGCCACCTTTTCCCCGCCCTTGAAGACAGCCTCGACGTGGCGCACATGGGATATGTCCACCAGCGGGTCGGCCGCGAGTACAACGAAGTCAGCCCACTTTCCTGCCTCCAGCGTGCCCAGCTCCTCTTCCCAACGCAGGACGCGGGCGTTGTTGCCGGTGGCGATGGTAAGCGCCTCCAGCGGTGAAAAGCCATGCGCTACCAGCTCCTCCAGCTCCACCGCCATGCTGAAGTCGTGCGGCGCCAATGGGTTGCCGCCGGCGTCGGAGCCGGAACCGACGAAGACCCCTTTCTCGCGCGCCAGGACCACCGTCTCGCGTACCCGCTTGCGTACTGTTTCCAGCGGCTCCTGCATACGCTCGGCCTCGGCCCTTGCTGCCGATGGGATCTCGTCCAAGTTCGGGTTAGCGACTCCCAGGGTCAATACCAGAGCAGCGCCATGCTTGACCATCATCTCGGCTGTTTCCTCGTCCAGATAACTGCCGTGCTCGATGGAGTCCATACCGGCGAGCAGAGAGTTCTTGATACCGCCCGCGCCGTGGCAGTGGGCGGCGGCGGTGCGGCCCAGAGCGTGCGCTGCCTGTACCGCAGCCGCCATCTCTTCGACCGTGAACTGGCTCGCCTGGACGTCCTGGCCCGGGGTCGCCACGCCGCCGGTGGCCATCAACTTGATGTTGTCGGCGCCGGCCTTGATTTGCTCGCGTGCAGCTTTGCGTAGCTCGTCAACGCCGTCCGCTTCGCGTGCGGCGAAATGGCCATGCCCACCCGTCATCGTGATGATCTTGCCGGAGGTGCGCATGCGCGGGCCGAGGATTTGTCCTGCTTCCACCGCCTTCCGCAGCGCCATCTCCATGTAATCCTGGCCCCCGATGTCGCGCACGCTCGTCGTGCCCGACGCTACTATTCGCCGCAGCGTCTCTACCGCTTCTAGCAGCAGCGCGTCCCGGTCCCGCTTCACCAGGTCGGGCACGCTCTCGCGGCCGTTCCAACAGACATGTACGTGGGCGTCGATCAGGCCAGGGATGACGGTGTGGCCAGTGAGGTCCACTGCTTCCGCCTCCCCCCCTTCGGCTGGCAGCTCGGCACGCGGGCCTGCCCAGACAACGCGGCCGTCGCGCAACAGCAGGGCGGCGTTCTCGACCGGCTCGGCTCCCGTCCCGTCGATTAGCGTGAATCCTGTGAATAGCTGCGACATTGGCGAACTCCTGCTTTTAAGCAGCGGCGTCAAGCTGTGGCATGGAACAGGTCGGCGGCTGTCAGCCCGTTGCCGGCTGCCAGCTTGGGCGGCGTCAGGTAAGCGCGGCGCGAGTGGGTAAGGCCTGCGCCGACCAGCGCCTCGGCGAACTTTAGAGAAGCGCGTGCGGGGTTGAGGACAGGTACGCCGAGCTCGGGCGCGACCGCTTCGGCAACTTCGAGGAAGCCCATGCTCATGCAACCGAGAATAAGCGTGTCAGCCCGGTCCTGCTCGATGGCGCGCCGCCCTTCGCGAATCGTCGCTTCGATCGTCCGCTCCAGATCGTCGTGCAATTCGAGAACGGGAATGTCCACGACGCGAACACTCGCCAGCTTATCGCCAACGCCGACGTTACGCACCAGGCGCTCGGTGAAGGCGATGACGCTCTCCGTGATCGTGATAATCGAGAAGCGATGGCCCAGGGAAGCGGCCATCAGTGCCGTCGCTTCGCCCGGTCCCACGACGGGAATCGAAATCAGCTCGCGCAACGCGTCGAGACCGGGATCGCCGTAACAGCCGAGAATGATGCCCTCCCAGCCGTCCTCTTCGAGGTTGACGGCGGCGCGGACGGCAGCGGGGATAGAGAGGTACTCCTCGTACATACTCTCAATGGACGCCGGCCCTTCATCCACGTCCTGGATCCCAATCTCTGTGTGGGGCGCGGCATATTTACGCAGCAGCCGACCGCGCCTTTGCACCTCGGCCTGGCCCGCCTCGCTCCGGCCCATCGGTCCGGGAATCAGATAGACAATTTTCATCGATAACCTCCTTATACTTGTGTGGCGACGCCCGCGTCCGCCTGCCGTACCTTGTCGACCGCGTCAGCTGCGACGCGCGCCGCCCGTTCGAACGCCCAGGCGACGCGGTTGACGCCGCGCCGGACGTGCGTCTGCAGCACATGTTTCTCATGTCCTTCCGCCTCCGCCAGTTCCTGGGCGGGCGCGATATCGGGCAGCGGCGGCATGGGAACGGCCGGCTCGTGGCGGAAGGTGCCATTGCGCGTGTAATTGATCGGTACCAGGATGCGCGCCAGCTCCAGCAGCGTGTTGTTTACGACCTGCACGGCGGGCGCCGTCACCGCACGCTCGCTGAGGGCATCAATGTTGGCATAGAGCGTGTCCAGCTCCTCCTGGAGTAAGTCGAGGGCGACATGGGCGGGCGTAAAGTCGACGCCGCCGCCGGCGGCCTCGGCGTAGCTGTCGAGGGTTTCGCGAAATTCGGCGGCCAGCGCGCGGAAGTCGAACGGGTGTACCGGGTTGTTCAGCGTGCGCTGCAACGTCGCCACATAAACGCGTAAGTCTCGCATCAGGTTATCGCGGTCGGCAATTTTCAGCGTGTCGTTCTCTGTATGCCAGGCGATGTTGCCGCCGCAGCCGCCGACCGGATAGTAACCCTTCTCCTCCAGCAGCTCCTCGGGCATTGTCGAGAGCAGCATGAAAAAGCTGGTGATGCCGATATTGTTGAAGGAGTAGTCGCCTGCCTGGTGGGGCCGCTCGCCCGACGCCTCCTTACCTGTGACGTCGCGGATCGCCTCCACACAGAAGTCGTTGGCCTCCGCCATCCACGAGATGTCGTAATATTCAGTGGCCCAGCGACAGCCAGGCGAATCTATGTTGACCTGAGCAATGCAGTTCCGCATGAGTTCCAGGCCAAAAGTGTCGGCGAACCAGGTGGAGCCGCCGTAGCGACCGGTGGAGTGCGCCGGCCACCAAGCGATACGCAGGCTGCGCGCCAGCTCATCCCGGTGATCGTGGAAGACGCGGGCAAGTTCCAGAAGCGTTGCGTCGCCGACGGCGTTATCGCCGATGCCGACGTCCCAGGAGTCGTAATGGCCGTGGACCAGCATAAAGCGGGACGGCTCTGCTTCCTCGGCGCCGGCCTCTATGTGCGCCACGATAACAGGGCAGGGGACCCATCCCTCGTTCAGCTCAGTACGCAGCGTGACGGTGCCGCCGTGCTCCTGCACCTGCTTGATCAGCCATTCGCCGTCGGGCTTATTGATGGCGGCTACCGGCGTCCGCGGCTGGCGCGCCGCCGAATCCAGGTCGGGCGCACCCCAGATCGTCGTGCAGATTCCCCAGTGAATGTCTTCGCCCGGGTTGATGTAGATCTGGCCAATGGCTCCTTGCTGTTCGTAATGGCGGACGGCGCCAGGGAAGCCGAAGCCGTGCGTGAGAACGATCTTGCCGCGTACGTCAATTTCT
>JAWVYW010000034.1:0-28130 GCA_033722535.1 Promineifilaceae bacterium (SeqCode) | reverse complement strand
GTTCACGATGAGCGAGCAACAACTGTTGCAGAAACTAACTGGGCTGCAGGGAAACCCGGCGGCCGAGCAGGCGCAAACAGCGTTCACGCGGCTAGAAGCACAGGGGATTATCTGTCGTTCCGAGGGAGGCTGGCGGATTCGCAGCCCTTTGCTGGCACAGTACGTCGACGCTGCTACGCCGGCAAGCCCCGGTGGACTGTGGCTGGACGAACAGGCGGATCTGATTTTCCAGGGCGACATGCCCGTGGAGAACTTGGCGCCGCTGGAAAGCGCCCTTCTCCGCTACCTGTTAGGACATCCTTATACCCGCCACACTCACACCGAGCTCATCGAGGCCACCTGGCCCGAGGACACGCTGCGCGAAGGCGTTTCGACAGAAGCGTTATACCAGGTGGTGCGTGGACTGCGGCGGAAGGTCGAGCCCGCGCCGTCGCGCCCGCGCTATGTCGTCAACTGGCGCGGTACGCCGGAGGGTGGCTATCGGTGCTTTCCCGAAGGGAATCCGCTGTAGAGAGGATGACAGTGGAGACAGGCGGCATGATCGTCGACAACCCACGAGCCCTTTCACTGCCGCCAGATACTGGCCCAATCCTGCGCGCCATGTTTTCAGCCTATCGTCGGGTGACGATTACCGAGGAACTCGCAGGCGGCTTCAGCGGCAGTCGCGTTTTTGTGGTGCTCCCGCTTCGCGCCGATGGTCTGCCCGAATTGCCAGCGGTGGTCAAGCTCGGCCCGCGCTCTCTTATCGACCGCGAGTGGCAGGCCTACCAAAACCACATTCAGAATCGCCTGCCCGGCGGCGCCGCCATTCAAGGCCCTCCCTGCGCGGCGAGTGAGACCGATTGGGCTGGTCTGCGCTACCCGCTGGTTGGGAGTGGCACGTTCACGGTGGAGAGCCTGGAGGGTTACTACCGGCAGGCCACTGCCGAGGACCTCCGTTACGTACTCGAGATGCGCCTTTTCCGTCAACTGGGATCACTCTGGCGCTTCAATCAACCGGCGCCCGACTTTGCGCTGCGAAACAGCTACGACCACTTGCTCCCCGTAAACCTGCTCATCCGGCCGGGATTACCCCCTGACGGCACGCTAGCGCGCGTGCTCGATGGCGAAACAGCTGGACAGTATCAGTGGGCGTCAGGGGAGTGGGTGCAACTGCAAGGTTTTGTCGTGGTCGAAGTTGCCCACGCAGAGGGGCAAATCACGCTCAACCTCCCGGACGCCGCGCGCTCGTACCGCATCCGTCTGCTCCAGGTAACGGTGCCCGAACAATTCACAATGGGCGAGACAACAGTCGGTTTCACCGGTCAGATCGTCAGCACGCGCCGAGAGACGCTCGCTGCCATTGCACTGGAAACGTGGGGAGTCGCCTTTGCGGTCGATGCGGACACCGTCACCCTCCCGGGCGGGCGCACACTACCTAATCCGTTAGTATCCCTCCCGGCAATCCTGGCAGCTACACCCACCGTGCGCTTGGCGCCGATTCACGGCGACCTGAACCCGCAAAACATCCTCGTCGACCCGGAAACACGTGAAGTCCGGCTGATTGATTTCGCCGACGCACGGCGCGACCACGGCCTGCACGACCTACTGCGCCTGGAAACGAGCATCCTTACCCGCCTGCTCCCACACTCGCTGCAGCTAGCCGGTCTACCACCTGACGTCGCTGTTGGGCTAGTAGAACAACTGGCGCAGGCTCCACAGATGGCGCTCGACGACATAACGCCGGGCCTGCACAAGGCAGCAAGCATGCTGGCAGCCGTGCGCAATGCGGCACGGACGTACCTCTTCGATCCGGACGATTGGAGTGAGTACTGGCACGGTCTGACCCTCTATCTCCTTGGCGCCCATAAATATGCCAATCTGGACGAGACAGCCCGAAAGGTCGCCTTTCTGGCCGCCGCGACCGCCCAGCAACTGGTGGCAGACAGCGCCGTGCGCACAAGAACAATGCTGGCGCCTGAAACGCGGGCGGTCACCAGGGCGCCTTTACCGGAGTCAGAGCGGCCGCCGCTCCCTTCACCTGTGACAGCCGCTGTCGCAGCGCCCTCAGCTCGCTCTGGGCCGGTGGTCCCACTCTGGCTGCCGGTTGCCGTCGTGCTCGTCGCCATGCTGGCCCTTCTTGGTCTTCTCTGGTGGCAAGGAACGGGCGAGGGCGAAGTCGTCTTGTCGGAGCTGGGTGCGCGCACCGCCCCAGCCGATGAGAATGCCGCGAGCGTCGGGAACGGGGCAGGGGCGGCGGCTGTCGCAGTCCCGACGCCTACGCCCGACTGCCTCCCGCGGGGAGCCAGCAGTTCCGTCGTCGTCGTGCTTGACCGATCGCGGGCGATGGAGGGCGAGAAGCTGCTGGCAGCTGTTGGCGCCTTACAACAGTTCCTCCACTGCCTCGCGCCGGAAACGACGCTCGCCGTCTACGCCTTCAACGATGCAGCCTTTACGCTGGAACCGACCGGTCCGGTCGCCGAAGCCCGCGCCCCCCTCGAGCAGCGGCTGGGCAACCTGTTTGCCGAAGAGGAGACGGCGCTCTACGATGCGCTCTGCACAGTGGTGGCGGACGCCGAAGCGACAGGTGAAGCACAGGAAACACACGTTATCCTCCTGAGTGCCGGCCCTGACACGAGTAGCACACGCATTACAGAGGAAGTCGAGCTTGCAGCGTGCGTGGCTAGCGGCCTGCGCCTGCATACGATTGCCTACGGCGACGGCGCCGACGTTACCCTGCTGGCCCGCCTCGCGCAGCAAACCAACGGCACATTTTGGCAGGCAAACCCGGAAACAGTCGGGGAAACATTGCGCAGCATTCCTCTACCCTGACGCTGTCGGCTCACTCCGCATACACCGCACCTCTTGCGTAGCGCAGAGTGGCGCAGAAGAGCGCAGGAGTCTGACGAATCGACGCTGCCGCCCCTGACTATACTGGGAGTAGTTCACGTCAATCAGAGTTGGTATGTTGGGAAATGGCGCGCGAAGGAGGTGTGCGATGTCTATATCGGCGTTAGTGGAGGAGAGAGCTGGTACTATTCTGCTCGTAATCTTCATCCTTATTGGTCTGTTCACCGTGTGTTCCAATCGCTCGCCGTCTGAAGAAATGACGGTAACAGCCACGCCCTATCCCGGTGAAATGGTCACCGATCCCGATGAGGTTCCCGACGGGGCGTTGGAAATCGAATTCTGGACGAACGACACCAAGGCTGAGTGGGTAGGAGAAGTAACGGCGCGCTTTAACCAGGCGCAGCACAAGACGGCGAACGGTCAGCCAATCTTTGTCCACGTCTTCCAGAGCGACTCCGGCGACTTTCTGCCGTGGCTGCTCGACGAGGAGATGCGCCCCACGGCCTGGAGCCCAGGCACCATCGCCTGGGTCAATGAGGCAAACGTGCAGTGGGAGGAGGTGCATGGCCGGCCCTTGGTGACCGGTGACTGTTCGGAGGTTGTCTATACGGCCATCGGCATCGGCATGTGGCGTCCGATGGCGGAGGCGATGGGCTGGCCCGACACGCCCATCGGTTGGGACGACATCGTGGAGCTTGCAGCCGACCCGGAGGGTTGGGCCCGCTATGGCCATCCTGAATGGGGTCAGTTCAAGTTCGGGCACACCCACCCCGGCGGTTCCAACACCGGTCTGCTGGCCCTGACCTCCCTCGTTTACAACACACTGGACATCAGCGAAGGTCTGACGCCGCAACTCGTGCACAGCGAGCCTGTGGTCGCGGCCTTTGAGAAGCTGGAAGGCAACACCTACCATTACGGTCTGTCCACGCGCAGTCTCTTCACGGCAATGGCCCGCCGCGGCCCTTCCTACCTGCACGCGGGCACCAACAGTGAAATTGGCGTCCTGGCGACCAACCATTATCAGGCGGAGGAATTGCGCTTCCCGCTGGTCTTCATCGCTCCGGCAGAAGGTACCTTCTGGTCGGAGAATCCGTTTTGCCTGATAGACGGCGAGTGGGTGACAGAGGCAGAGCGAGCGGCGGCCGAGCTTTATCGCGAGTATCTGTTGGACAAGGAAGCGCAGGAGATCGCCGTGGACGAGTGGCTGCGCCCGGTGCGCGAGGACGTACCGCTGAGGGCGCCGCTCGATCTGGCCCATGGTATTGACCCGCGCATTACGCCGGAAACGGTACAGCCTCTGGCGAGCGTCGGCGGCGAAACGGTGCAGGCGGTCCAGGACCTATTTGCCGAGACCAAAAAGCCGGCCCAGGTCTACGTGCTCCTGGATACTTCCGGTAGTATGGATGGAACCAAGATCCGCGCGGCGCGCGACGGTACCGTCCAGTTCATCCAGGGGTTACACCGGAACGACGGTATTGCCATTTACACATTTGCCGATCGGGTGGAAACGGTGCAGGCGCTGGCGCCCGTTGGCAGCGTGGGCGAGAGCCTCATTCGCGAGGTACAGTCGATCGACAGCAGTGGTGACACCGCCCTCTATGACGCCGTTTGCACGCTGGTCACAGAGGTGACCGATCAGCAACGGCGGGATCAGAGAGTAGGGGAAAGCCGCCTTTACGGCATCGTCCTCCTCTCTGATGGAGAGAACACTGCCGGAATATTAAGCGAGACGGAGATGATGGCCTGCCTGCCCCCCGCCGAAGATGCGGGCAGTATCAAGATCTTCACGATCGCCTATGGGAATAACGCGGATGAGGCGCTGCTGGAACGAATCGCTGAGGCTACCAACGGCCGGGCCTACACCAGCGACCCAGAGCATGTAGAAGAAGTCTATGAAGCGATCGCCTTTGAGCAGTAACGGCATTGGCAAGGAGATGAGGTATGAGAAATGCAGACCGGACGCGTCTGATTTTCGTCGCGATTGTCGGCGTCGCGCTACTGGTACTCTGTACGGCGCTGGTAAGTAGCATCTGGGCGCCGCCCACGCCGCCCAGCGCAACAGTTGTTGTCCAGGAATCGCCGCAGATCGCTGTTCCCGATAGTGAGGTGGTCGAAATCCTCTTCTGGACCAATGATACTAAGGCCGACTGGGTAGAGAACGTTACCGAACGCTTCAATCAGGAACAGCATCGATTGGCCTCAGGTCGAGTGGTCCAGGTAAGGGTGCGGCAGGGGGACTCGCCGGACGCCCTGGCGGAGATGCTGGCAGGTGCTTTGCAACCCACCGCCTTCAGCCCCGGCGACACAAGCTGGGTAAACCAGGCCAACGAGCGTTGGCAGGATCTGTACAACCGCCTGCTCGTCCGGGACGAGTGCCCACGTCTGGTCTATACGGCTATCGGCCTCGGAATGTGGCGCCCTATGGCCGAGGCGATGGGCTGGCCCGACACGCCCATCGGCTGGCAGGACCTCGTCGATCTCGCCAACAACCCCGAGGGCTGGGCCGCCTACGATCACCCGGAGTGGGGCCAGTTCAAGTTTGGTCATACTAACCCCGGTTCTTCCAACACCGGTCTACTGGCGCTGACCTCTCTGGCCTATGCGGCAGCCGGAGTAGAGGAAGGGTTAAAGCCCGACCTCGTCTATAGTGACCCCGTGCATGATGCTTTCCGTGAACTTGAGCTGAACACCTACCATTACGGTACCTCCACCCGTTCGCTCTTTACGGCAATGGCACGTCACGGTCCTGCTTACCTCCACGCAGCTACCAACAGCGAAATTGGTGTCCAAGCTACCAACCACTTTCAAAGAGACGATCTTTGGAAACCGCTCGTCTTCATTGCCCCAGAGGAAGGAGTCTTTTGGTCAGACAATCCCTACTGTGTGGTCGACGCCGATTGGGTAAGCGATGAGGAGCGAGAGGCGGCTGAGGTCTATCAGGAGTACCTCCTCAGCGAGGAGGCGCAGGAGATCGCTATAGACGAATGGTTGCGCCCCGGCGATCGCAGTATCCCGTTGCGTTCGCCCATCGACTTAGCACACGGTGTCGATCCGGCAATCACAGTGGAATCGGTGCCTTCCCTGCCCAGCGTATCGGGAGAGACTACGGATGCGATCATCGATCTCTTCTACCAGACAAAAAGGCCGGCAACCGTCATCGTACTTCTCGATACCTCTCAAAGCATGGAGGGGGAAAAGCTGAACCGGGCATTGCGGGGTACGCAGCGCTTCATTGACTTCCTAGGGCGCAACGACGAGCTGATCGTCTACCGTTTCGGCGACGACGTGGTCCAACTAGGGCCAGGCGGACGGGTGGGCGAGGTGGGCGAGGCCTTGCAGCTTACCATCGGTAATCTCTTCGCCGAGGGCAATACCGCTCTTTATGATGCTGTTTGCGAGGGAATGGAGACGCTGCAACACCTGAGAGAGGCGGATGAGGCTGCGGGCGAGGCGCGCCTCTACGGCATTATTCTCCTCTCCGACGGACAGGATACCAACAGCGAGCGCACAGAAAGCGAGATGATGTACGGTTGTCTTCCCGACGCCGAGGCCACAACCGGTATTAAGCTGTTTACCATCGCCTATGGCGAAGATGCCGACAAGCAGTTGTTACAGCGTCTTGCCAACCGGACCAACGCCTTCAGCTACCCGGCCGAGCCCGAGACGATTGAAGCGATCTACGAAAAGATCGCCTTCGAGCAGTAACTCCTCAAGAATCTCTCAATCCTTCCTCAGCCGGTCCTCAGGGACCGGCTTTTTCTTTGCCCTATCCTGTACCTGAACCTTAGCGCCGTTGAGCGTCTCATGAGCGGGTCCGCCGTCTGGTAGGCGGGCCTGGGCGCCGCACTCGACGAGCCCGACCAGAGAGGGAGGTGACTCGTGATGGTGGCAACGGCCTGTAAACGGATGGGGCTGCGCGCCGGGCGGTCGGTCTCGACTGTAACGCTCGTTTCGTTCCTGACTTTGGGCAACGGTATCCTGCCCGCCCTGTTGATTATCATGGGTGAGTGCTCCGGCTCCGGCTCGTCCGGTTGCGGAATCTGAAGGAAGCGGGGCAGGCTATCCGCTGGCCTGTCCCGCTACTTTTTCCCGTTCGGCGGTGAAGAAGGCGCGCAGCCGAGCGGCCTTGGCGCTGTGGGGAAAGGGGGCCAGCAACGCCAGCGCCTCGGCAAACAACGCCTCTGCTTCCTCGGCGCGGCCTAATCCGGCCAGCGCTTCTCCCCGCGAGCCGATTGTGTTGGCCAGCTCGAGGTCGTCATCCAGCGAGCGCCACAGTGCTGCGGCCTCCTCCAGCAGCTTCGCGGCCTCGTCATGCCGGCTCTGGTACAGTAGCGCGTTACCCAGCGAGTTGAGGATGATTGCCTGCAGATGCAGCTGGCCGGTCTCGCGCAGATAAGAAAAATCTATCTCGCGGAAGGCCGCCTCGGCCCGCGCGTAGTCTTGTTGGGTGAAATAGAGCACGCCGATCCCCACCTGGATCTGCGCCTGGTTCAAACGACGACCCGTGCCTGCCAGGAGCGACAGCGCTTCGTCAAAGCAGGCGAGCGCGGCCTCAAATGCAGCACGGGCACGATGCACGTTCCCCAGATCGTGGAGCGCATCGGTCAGAGTGGTCAACGAGCCGTGTTTCCGCTCGAGCGCAATAGCCCGCTCCAGATGGCGGGCGGCCTCCTCCAGTCGCCCGCAATCATGAGCCACCCGTCCCAGAGCGTTATAGACAACGGCCGCCACCTTCTCGACTTCGGGCCCTTCCAGCTGCTCGACAATCTGCCAGGCGGCCTGTAAATGCTGTTCCGCTTGCTCGTAGAGGTAGGCATCCCGCAGTGCCCGGCCCAGGTGGTAGTGGGCCTCGGCCAGCAGCAACGGCTCTTCCAGCTCGCGGGCCAGCGCCAGCGCCTGCCGGTGCGCGGCCAGCGCCTCCTCTAGCTTGCGATTGAGCCGTCGCAACTGCCCCAGGCGGGTAAGCACACGAAATGCGGCTTTCGGCAGAAGACGCGAGTGGATAGTCGCGGCTCGTTCCATCAGCGGCAGCCACTCGCGCCAGTAACCACTGGCGAAGACAAATGGGAAGGCGGCGGCGGCGACCTCGGCTGCGGCCCTCTCGGTGACCGGCACGGCCAAGCCGAACTCCACCGCTCGGTGGAGATTGTGCCGGTCACGATCGATGGCCGCAACCGTTTCCCCCGCCAGTTTGTCCTGCCAGTAAGCCAGCGCGGCGCGGATGTTGCGGTCAAACGCGGGCGAAGGTGATTGATTCATCGGTGGTCGTTATGCATCCGCGGTCCAGTGGATAATTTCCGTCCGCACAAAGGTTTCGGTAAGACGGTGGACGCCGTATCTCTTATCGGCGAGCGTCCCGCGTACCTCGAGCAGCGAGCGAGAGCGCAGTTCGGAGAGAGCGGGCCAGAACGCCTCTTCGTCCAGACCACTGATCGCCTGCAGGTATTCCGGTTCCCCACCACTCTCGGAGACGAGCGGCATCGCCTGCAGCAGGGTGCGGGCCGGCTCGCTCAGGGTCCGCCAGCTTTGCCAGTAGATGTGCCGGTAGAGCTCCTCCACCGGGCCGCTGCGGCTGCGCGTGAGATCGGCCAGCACCTGGCCCAGAGGCAATAGGTCCAGCAGGCCCACCACCAGCTTCAGTGCCAGCGGGTTCCCGCCAGTTACGTCATAGATGCGCTCGACCTCCTCGTCGCCGGCCTGAGCGACATGCGCCACTCCCACTTCACGGGCGTGGTGGCGCAGCAGCCGGCCGGCGTCGGGCAGCGAAAGCTCGGGTAGTGTGAGGTGGCGCACCGCTGCCTGACCTGAGGGACGAGCGCGCGTCGTCAGCAGAAACTTGCTGGGTGCGGTCAGTCCCACCAGATGGTTGAGCAGATAATCGGCTACAGCCTCCCGCTCCAGATTATCGACGACCACCAGATGGCGCGCGCCTTTCAGCCTGTGTCGCACCGCAGCGAACTGTTCGCCCGCTGGCGCCGTGTCGCTCTCCAGTCCCAGCCGCGCTGCCAGCTCGGAGAGCACAGCTTCGAAAGCGTGCTGCGGGGACAGGGCCTGCCCGCTCATCGTGCGTGTTTCGTAGCGCAGCCAGATCACGCGGTCAAAGCGAACCGCCCGGATCAGGTCACGTGTCACGGCGTCGGCCAGCGCCGTCTTGCCGATCCCGCCGATACCGACGAGGGCGGTGACAGCCGGGCCTTCCGGTTCCAGCAGTAAATTGGCCAGGTGCGCGCGCTGCGCCTCAATCCCAAACAGGTGGGTGTAAGTAGGCGGCGGCAACTGTCCTTCCCTCTCGTGCACGATGGCATCGCGCAGGGCCATCTCCTGCTCCATGACAATGGCAGCCAGCTGGTCCAGCGCCGCCCGCTGTAACCGGCTGACGGTATGCTCGCTGACGTTGAGGCGGTGGGCGACTCGGAGCAAGGTGTCGTCGTCCAGAAAGCGCCAGCGCAATACCTGCGCCCCCGTCTCGTCCTGCTTCTCGAGCAGCTCTAACAGCTCCAGCAGGAGCTGGTTGGTCGCCAGGTGCAAGGCGAGCGGATTGCCCGCCTCGGTCAGCTCCTCGCGCCGCTCCTGCACCAGCAGCAGCTCGTCCAACGCTGTCGCTGGTGGTGCCCCCTGGCTGTGCCAGCCGCGAAGCGCCTCATGCACAGCTTCCTGTAGGGTTTCCCGGTTCAAGTCCATACGCCCCTCCTTCCACTCACTGCTTTTACTGTAACACACCTTGAGTGTCTCCGGCACGCGCTTCGCCGGAATCGCTTTCTGGTGTCACTGCCCGCGCAGATTCCCGCAAAAAGGCGCAGGCGTCTGGCAGAACAGCGCGAGGGCCGGCGGATACAATGTTCCTTAAAGAGACATCCGGGATCGAAAGCGGACCCGGACTCTTTTAATTGTGGAGATAAGAGAAATGCACTCGCTACACGCGCCACGTCCCCGTCGCCGGAGCCTAGTTCTCGTTGCCGACGGCTTTCAGGAACGTACCACTGTCGGTTGTATCCACACGCTGCGGGAGGTCGGCGCGCCTGCTTCCGTGGTCGGCCTTACTGCCGGTCCGGTGACGGGCAGCCGCGGCATTGTTTTGCAGCCGGACCTTTCACTCGACCAGGTGTCGCTCGACGATCCCCCACTGCTCGCGGTGCTGCCCGGCGGGCGCCGCTGTATCGCTGCCCTGCTCACAGATCCCCGCGTTCACCGGCTGCTTGCCCTCATCGTCGGCGCCGGGGGCAGCGTCGCACTGCTCCACCCTGCAGGGGAAGATTTGGAACAACTGCTGAGTGTACCCGTAAGCCGGCCGGAAGCGCAGTCGCTAGCGAAGTTCATTACGGGATTACTGCGTGATTTCGTTGAGCAGGTTCGAACAGGAGAGGCTCATGATGGACATGTGGCGGACGGATGATCCTGAACAGCCGGTGGCCGAAGCGACGCCACCACGGGCAACGGCTGAGAGGAGACGCCGCTCGCCAGGGCGGAAATTGCTACTCTTCGCCATCCTGCCTCTCGTCTGCTTGTGCTCGTTTTTCACCTTCAGAACACTTGGATTCTACTTCAGGATTGCGGCAGAGGGTGTGGCGGGAAACGAGGAGTGGGAGAGAAAGGCGGATCAACTCATGCATGCTATGCGTGAGGGCGAGATTGAACGTGCATATAGCATGTTCGCGCCGGCAGCCCAGGAGGAGATCACTCTTGCCGAGCTAGAGGAGTTGGCGACAAGCAGCCAGCTTGTCCTCTTCGATGGTTACCGCGAACTTGAGTTGGAGTCATGGGAGATAACCCGCAACGGTGAGGGAACCTTCGCGACTGCCGAGGGTTCTGTCATCTACTCAGGTGGCTACACAGGCCGCTGGACCTTCACCTTCATTCAGGATGAAGAGTGGAAAATTTACAACTTCTACGTCTGGATCCCCTCGGACAAGATGGATGCGTTTAATCAACAGTAAGCGGTGTCAGTGCTCTCGTGTGGCGACAAGAGTAGGTGGTACTCATAGCATCAGACGGCTCGTCGAGGAGCGGGATATTGGACGAACACACGGGATAAGTGAAGAGAGAATCTTAGTCTCGTCTACCAGCTGCGCTTCTACCCGCCGGCAAGCGCCTCCACCAACTCCGCGCGCCCAATCGGCGCCGCCAGCTCTACATCCCGGATGCGCACCACCGGAATCGTATACCGGTAGCGCTCGAATAGCTCCGGATCGATGGTGATGTCTACCTTCTGCAGATCGTGTGGGTACGTGGCCTGTAGACTGCGCAGATCAGCCTCCACCTCGTCGCAGAGGTGGCAGCCGTCTTTCGTGAAGAGGGTGACCTCGACCATGCTTAAAGCAGCGCCCAGGCGTTGTGGAGGACGCTGCTGATCAGGATGCCGAGCAGGACGATGGTGAGGTAGATGTTGGAGGCGATGAAGAGGGTGCGCGCGTTCTGCGGAGTGGGTTCGGCGATGAGCCGCACATTACGGGCGAAGAGGTCTACTGTTGCGAGGACGACCGGCAACAGATAGGACCAGCCGAGCGCCGGGGTGACGCCGAGCAGGAGCGCAACGAGGCCGGTGGCAGCGGTGTGCAGGAAGACCCACAGGGCAGCCTGGCGCAGCGTGACGTGTACGGGCAACATGGGTACGTCGGCGCGGGCATAGTCGTCTTTGTAAAGGATGGCGAGGCTCCAGAAATGGGAGGGAGTCCACAGGAAGATGAGGAGGGCCAGGGCGATGACCGCCGGATCGCCAGCCGCGCCGACGGCGGCACCCCCGCTCATCACAGCAGCGCTGCCTGCCGCGCCGCCGATGACGATGTTGAGCAGCGTGCGCGGTTTGAGCCAAATGGTGTAAACGCCAACGTAGATAAAGGCGCCGAGGAGCAGATAGAAGCTCAGCGCCGGGTTGGTGGGGAGTACGGCCAGCGACGGCAGCGCAATGAGCGCGACGCCAATGGCGACGACCAGGCGGGGGCGGGCGATGGCGCCGGTGGGCAGCGGGCGCAGGCGGGTGCGGCTCATAATGACGTCTGAGCTCCGCTCGATATATTGGTTCAGCGCCGAGGCGCCAGAAGCGGCCATGCCGCCGGTGACGAGGACGAGCAGCAGGTTACCCAGACCGGGCCAGCCGCCGGCGCCCAGAAACGCGCCCCCCACGGCAGCCAGCAATAGCAGCGAGACGACGCGTAACTTAAATAAGACGACAAGCATGTCGAGGAACGCCCGCCAGGATGTGTCTACCGGCAGAATCGTGGGGTGCAGCGATTCCTTGTTCGTCATTGGAAGAGACATGGATCCTCTCAACTGAGATGGTGTCTGCAGGATAAGTGAGCGACGGCCCACGTCATGAGACAAAGTTTATATGACGGTGGCAACTGCCTGCCATTGTAACAACTTTCACAACCACAACCAACAGCGCCAGCCGGTGAACTGGTTTTTCCAAAGGACGGCGCACCATGTGCAGGCGGTCGTCGCCAGGATATTCAGCTTGCATTCAGAGGGTTAAGGGGCGACCGGCGTCAGAGAGTAGCCCTTGGGGATTTCCTGTTCGTAAGGCGGCGCTGGTGGGGGCGTCTCGTCGACGAAGCGGATCTCCGCAAACCCCAGTTGCTCCAGGAAGCCGCGCATGAAATCCTCGGCGTTAACGTTGGCCTGCTCGAGAATGCCGGCTTCCAGCGCCGCCGCCGTCAGCTCCTGCTCGGCGGCGCTGCGCACCTGCGTTTCCAGGTGGGGGTCCTGGCGGGCGAGAAAGCCCCGGTCGCGGTTGGCGACGTAGGAGCGCTCGTTGTCGAGGACCGTGTTGAAGATTTCCGGCTCCGGCAGGTGGACGACCACCGTTTCCGGGCCGAGGACCTGGACATCCTCCTCCGTCATCTGCATCAGGTCGACGCCGGCAATGACTTCCCCATGGGCCACGAACAGCAGCTCTTCGCCAAAGACGCCGAAAAGGAGATCCTGCTCGCGCTCGGCGCGGATGATCTTTTCGAAGGACATCGCCGACGTTTCCAACCGGGCCAGCGTGCGCACTTCGCGCACGATGATTTGTGGATCGGGAAGCACGACCGGGGTCGCTGGAATGACCAACCGGCGGACCATATCGCCGATCGGCTCTACCGCCTGCTGTGTTGTATTGACGGCCATCCAGATGGAAAAGACGGCAAGCGCGCTGATTCCAAAAAAGACGATGACCACAAGATATGCCAGTTTGCGCATTGTCCTTGCTCCTCATTCTGGCGCACAAAATCAGCCCCCATTTTACACCAACAGCGTTAGTTCCGTGTAAATTCCCCCTTCCAGAGGTCAGTCGGAGACAGTCGTAGCCCGTTGCTCGTCGACCTCCGGATCGGAAATCTAACCCTGCCCTGAGGCTAAGCAGCGTCTACTTGCGGGAAATGGCGGGGAGTGGACAATTCGACGCATGGTCGTCGCAGTATGCGTCATCCGTTTAAACCTTTACGGCGTCCAATCCCTGAAGGAGAAGCGCCAGATCGTCAAGTCGATCCTCGCCCGACTCTCGCGGCAGTTCAACGTCGCGGTCGCCGAGGTAGGGTACCAGGATATCTGGCAGACGACCGAGCTCGCCGCCGTCACGGTGGGTAATGACAGCGGTCATCTCCACGCCAGGCTGGAGAAGGTGGTCGCCTTTATCGAACAGCAACGTCCGGATGTGCCGATCGATGATTATTTTATCGAATTTCTGTAGGCCGGCGCCGGTCGTCGGGCACGCGCGCCGTCCTGGAGCGTGAGGCCAATGGGCGCGAGACGGTGGTGGGCATTCGCTCTGGCGCTGCTTCTCATTGCGCTGGCTGCTTCGCCGGCGCGGGCGCAGCAGGAGCTCGCGCTGGCGGTGAGCGCCGGCTACGACGGATATTACAGGGAAAACAGCGCCTGGATCCCACTTGAGGTGCGCGCCGCCAACCAGGGTGCGCCTATTGAGGGCGTGCTACGGGTAACGATGGCTGGCGGCGGCCTCGACGAGGTCATCTACGAGGCGCCGCTGGCGCTGCCGACACAGTCCGCTAAACGGATCACCTTTTACGCCTACAGTGACAGCCTGACGAACCGGATCGCCGTAGAGCTGGTGGTCGGTGGGCAGGCAGTAGCGGTGGCGACAGACAACCTCATCCAGATAGGGGCCGATACGCTCCTCTATGGCGTCGTCGCGGACGAGCCAGGAACGCTCGGTCTTCTGAGCGACGTGCCGGGGAGCCGGGCGGATGCGGCAGTGGCCTGGCTGGCGCCGACGTCGCTGCCGGAAGTAGGCGCCGCCTGGAATCCACTCGACGTCGTCGTCTTTGCCGGCGGCGACAGCGCTCGCCTGTCGCCCGAGCAGCTAGCGGCGCTGGAAGCGTGGGTCAGCACCGGCGGGCAGCTCGTGGTCACCGGCGGCCCTGACTGGCAACAGACGACGACAGGGCTCGCCCACCTGCTGCCCGTGGAAGTCGAAGGCACGCGCTCTGTGCAGGCGCTACCGGCGCTGGCGGCGCGATCGCCCATTTCCCTCGCAGGCGATCCCCCGTACGTTGTCGCCGCTAGCCGGCTCCGGCAGGGCGAGCTCCTGCTTCATGAAGAGGATCTGCCTCTGCTGGCGCGGCGTGCATGGGGGGCGGGCGCCGTTTATTTTCTGGCGCTGGACCCTGATCTGGCGCCGCTTCTGAACTGGACGGGAAATTCCGACCTCTGGCGTCTGATTGCAGAACGGGTGCCGCGACTGCCGCTCTGGGCACTGGGACCCGGCGATCCGCGTGCGGCGACCGAAGCGGTGGCCAGCCTGCCGGCGTTGCAGCTTCCGTCACCCGGCGCTCTGTTGCTTTTCCTCCTCGTCTACGTCGTCGTCGTCGGCCCGGGGAACTACCTCGCGCTTCGCCGCTGGGGGCGCCGCGAGTGGGCGTGGGTCACGGTTCCGGCGACCATTCTGCTCTTTTCGCTGCTGACCTACATCGCCGGCAACCGTTTGCGGGGGAGTGAGGTCGTCCTCAACCAGATGTCTGTCGCGTACGGGCACGTCGACGCAGACGAGATGCGAGTAAACACCGTCCTCGGCGTCTACTCGCCGCGCCGGGCCACCTACGACGTCGTCCTGCCCGGCGACCTGCTGGCGCGACCGCTGCGTACCTTCGGCGTCGGGGGCGGCGACCTGCAGGCAGTGACGCGCAGCCGTGAGGTAACGTTGCGCGGCGTGCGCGTCGACGTGAGCGGAGTGGAGAGCTTTATCGCCAGCAGTTACCAGCAGGCGCCAGCCGTGAGCGGGCAGGCCAGCCTGAGGCTGGGATCCGGTGGGGCAACGATCGATGTGCGGGTGCAGAACAACAGCGCGCTGACGCTGGAGCAGGTCGGCTTGTTTGTCGCCGACTCCTTCTTTCCGCTGGGCGACCTGGGTCCCGGCGAAAGCGCAACCCTGGACAGTACGATTACCCTCAACCAGGCAACGGCTGTGGCGGGTGCGGCAGTCGCTGTGCCGCCGGTGCCCGGTGTACCATCCGCGCCCAGGCCGCCGGGGTCGTCATTCAGTGCCCACTATTCAGAGATCCTGGGAAGTAGGGACTTTTTCCGCGATCCGGAGACCTTTCCCCGTTTTCAGTTGCTTGAGTCGCTGAGCAGTGGGAGGAGAGGCGTCGGCACAGCTCTCTTGGGCGGCGAGGAAAAGATCACCATGATCGCCTGGTCGCAAGCGCCGCAGGTCGACCTCGAGCTCGCCCAGGGCGCGGCTGCTGCGGATCTCGCGACAACCGTCTACTTTCTGGAACTTCCGCTGGCGCAGGTCGGTTTCGAGGGCAGTGGCGTGACAGTGCCGGCGTCCCTGATGCGTTGGGAGTTGATGCGTTGGGAGGTCCCCGGTCAGAGCCACTCCCCTCCACTTAAACTTGACGACCTTGTCCTGCCGCCCGGCTCACTCTCTCTGGAGTTCAGCCCATTTTATGCATTCGCGGAGATGAATGTAAGCGATCTGGAGCTCGTTCTGCGGCGCGCGGCAGACGAGGAAGGCAACCCGCCGAAGGTGGCATTCTGGAGCTGGGATGAGGCGCGCTGGGTGCCTTTTGCCGGCGCGGTCTGGGGGCGGGTCACGGTCCCCGATGCCGAGCCGTTTGTCGGCCCGGAGAATGCTGTCCGTGTGCGCCTGTTGAACCAGGAGAATACGAATGTTCATATCCGAGAGGTGACGCCGTTGCTGACCGGCGAGCTGCCGTGAAGAAGATGGAGTGAGATGGCCGAGACAATCATTGAGATCCAGAACCTGACCAAAAGGTACGGCGATCTGACGGCGCTGGACGACCTGACCCTCTCTGTGGAGGAGGGGGCGGTCGTCGGCTTCATCGGCCCCAATGGAGCGGGTAAGACGACGACGATGCGCATCCTAACGACCCTGCTCAGGCCGACGTGCGGCAAAGCGTGGCTTGCCGGGCACGAGGTCACGGCGGAGCCTAGGGCCGTGCGGAGTGTCATCGGCTATATGCCCGACTTTTTCGGCGTCTACGAAGATATGAAGGTCTGGGAGTACCTGGACTTCTTTGCCGCCTGCTATGATATTCCGCTCCCGGCGCGGCGCCGGATGACGGACGACTTGCTGGCGCTGGTCGATCTTTCGGGGAAAAAAGAGGCGTTTGTAGAGGGCCTGAGCCGCGGCATGAAGCAGCGGCTCTGCTTGGCGCGTACCCTGGCCCACGATCCACGAATACTGATTCTGGACGAACCGGCGAGCGGACTCGATCCGCGAGCGCGGATTGAAATGCGCGAGCTCCTGCGCGAGCTGAAGCAGATGGGCAAGACGATTTTCTTCTCTTCGCACATCCTGTCAGAGGTGGCCGACATCTGTACCAGTATCGCCATCCTGGAAGCGGGCCAGCTGGTCGCCTATGGCAATCTCGAACAGATGAGGAAGCAGCTGTACGCGCAGCGAGAAGTGGTGGTGCGCGTTCTGGGGGAGCTGGCGCCAGTAGGTGCGTTCCTGTTGCACCAGGATGGTGTCGGCGCCACCGTCAGCGCCCCGGCAGGCGACCTCCCGCCGGGGACCATTCGCTTTGCCTTCACCGGCGACGACGAAGCGCTCAGCCGCCTGCTGCGCGCCATGATCGCCGCCGATTTGCCCGTGGTCTCCTTTGTAGAAGAGAGCGGCGACTTGGAGGATCTCTTTCTGCAGGCCACGAAAGGGATAGTTCGTTAAGCGGACGGTAATCGCATAAGGCAGAAGGGGTCGGATTCACGTATAGTAAAGTGGAGGCTGGAAAAGGAGATAGCTCGTTCGATGAGTGAAGCAGCCGTAGAGCAGCGGCGCCGGTTTTGGAAAACCTTCGAGAATCCGGTCACTGTAAAAGAGCTACGCAGCCGCATGCGCGGCCGGCGGGCTTTTGTGGTGCTCACCATCTACTTGCTCGTCATGAGTGGCCTCATCGCACTTCTGTATACTCTCTTCGCCGCCGCCTCAGCCCAGCCATACGGCCCTCAGCGCCGCGAGGCGGGAAGAGCAGTCTTCGCCGCGGTTCTGGGAATCCAGGTCTTGCTCGTCGCCTTCATCACCCCCGCCTTCACGGCCGGGGCGATCAGCGGCGAGAAGGAACGCCAGACCTACAACCTCTTGCGCACGACGCTGCTGCCGGCGAGGGCTTTGGTGTCGGGCAAGCTCTTTTCGGCGCTCGCCTACATTTTCCTCCTGCTCCTGGCGGCGGTGCCGCTGCAGAGTATCGCCTTTCTTTTAGGCGGCGTGTCCCCGATCGAGCTCATTATTTCAGAGCTGCTGATCTTCGTCTCCGCGGTGGTCTTTGCCCTCCTCGGCCTCTTCTTCTCCAGCCTCATGCGCTCTACCCTTGCCGCCAGCGTCACCACGTTTGCTTCCAGCCTGCTGCTTACGATGGGATTACCGGCGGCGGTGATGATCGTCGTCCCGCTGTTGACGGTGCTCTTTGCAGGTGCAATCGATCCGTTGGTCGAGCTTTCCCTGATTTATACCGCCCTTATTCTGGCGTCCACCAACCTGCCGGCGACCCTCATCCTGAGCGAGATGTTCTTGATACAGGAGGACGCACTCTTTTACTTCAGAGACGTCATTGCCGGGCAGAACGTCATCATTGTTTCACCCTGGATGCTCTACATTGTCCTCTATTCGCTGATGGCGCTCTTCCTCTATCTGGCGACGGTGCAGCGCGTGCGCCGCATTCCCCGCTAGCACAACGTAACCATGACGACTCCTGAAGTAGAGTTCGCGACGCTGCGCCACTATCTTTCCCGCTGGAATCGCCGCCGGCGGCTACGCGATGCGCTGATCTGGTTGCCGCGCGGTCTGTTGGGTGGTCTTTTACTGGCGGTGGTAATCGCCGCTTCCGCCCGCTTCTGGCCTCTGCTCACGAACCGGGAACTCGCCATGGTCGCCGCCGGGCTGGCGCTGGTGGGCTCGCTCGCGGCTGCCGCCGTCCTCCTGCTGTGGCGCCCGTCGTTGCTGCAGCAGGCGCGCTGGGCGGACACGCTCTTTGCCCTGCACGAGCGTACGAGCACGGCGGTGGAGGTGGCGGAGGGGCAGCTCATCGTGCCCGCATCGCTGGCCCGTAAGCAACTCGCCGACACGCTACAGGCGGCGGGTAAGGTGGACGCCGCTGCGCGCCTGCCCCTGCAGCCCGTCCGCCAGGACCTGCTTGTGACCCTAGTGGCGCTCATCCTCCTTGTGGCGGCTGTACTGCTTCCGAATCCGCAGGCCCAGCTACTGGCGGAACAGCGGGCGCTGGACGACGAAGTGGCGGCGCAGCAGGTGGTGCTGGAGGCACTGTCGGAGGAGATCGCTGCCAACCCGGCGCTGGGTGAGGAGCAAAAAGAGAGATTACAGGGGCCGGTGGAGGGTGCGTTACAGCAGTTGCGTGAAGAAGATCTTAGCCGGGCAGAGGCGGTCGCGGTACTTTCAGAGGCCGAGGCGGAGCTGCGCGCCCTGGGCGCCGATAGCGGCGTCGAGGGGCTGAGCGAGCGGCTGGCGGCAGCCGGCGAGCAGTTGGCTGCGAGTGGGGCGGCGCGGAGCGTGGGCGAGTCGCTGCAGAGCGGGAATCTGGCGGCAGCCGCCGCGGCGGCTGCCGATCTGGCCGATGAACTGGATGCATTGGACGCGCAAGAGCAGGCGGCGCTGGCCGAGGAGCTGGCGGACGCAGCGGAGGCGTTGGAAAGTGTCGACGGTGCGCTCTCGCAGCAAATGGCGCAGGCGGCCCAGGCGCTGCGCGAGGGGGACGTGGCGGCGGCGCAGGCAGCGCTGCAGGAGACGGCCGGCACGCTCGCACAGCGCTCCGAGGAGCAGGCCGCGGGAGCCCAGGCGGCGACCGCCGCCGCGCAGGTGGAGCAGGGGCGACAGGCGATTGCCCGGGCAGGCACAGGCCAGCCACCCGGCGCGGAAGCAGGACAACAGGCATCCGGGCAGCAAGGCGCGGGGCAGCAGGGGGCCGGGCAGCAGGCCGCCGGTGGCGAAGGCGCAGATGGAGCGGCGGGAGAAGCAGGCGCCGGCACAGGGCAAGCGGACGGTGCACCCGCGGGCGGCATTGGTGGCACCGGCGGCGAAAGGGGACAGAGTGCGAGCGTCTACGTGCCCGATTTTTCCGGTCTGGAGGGCGCAGGCGAGGACGTGCAGCTTCCGGCCGAGTGCCTCGCCGATCCAGAGCATTGCGGCGCGCTGTTGAATGAAACGCCGACGGAATTTGGCGAGGAGCGCAGCATCGTGCCTTATAGCGAGGTCTACGGCGACTATCGAGACGCAGCGTACCGCGCGCTGGACGAGGGGCGCATTCCGCTGGGGCTCAGAGGGACGGTACGCGACTATTTTTCGTCTCTGGAGCCATGAGCAGCGCACGTTCATCTTCACGGAATGGGAAAAGAGTATGGCAGCTTCTGAAGTAGCAGATACGAGCACAGAGACGGCAGCAGCGCTTTCTCCGGAGGCGTTCCGAGAGACGGCAGCCGCGATCGAGGCGGAGGTCGGGAAGGTCATCGTGGGCCAGAAGGAAGTCGTGCGCCACGTCCTGATCGCCATTCTTGCCGGGGGCCATGCCCTTCTGGAAGGGGTGCCGGGCCTGGGCAAGACGATGCTCATCCGCACGCTGTCCGGGGCGCTCAACCTCGACTTCAGCCGCATCCAGGTCACACCTGACCTGATGCCGGCGGACATTACCGGCACCAACATTATGGAGGAGACGGCAGACGGGCAGCGCCTCTTTCGCTTTCAGCCCGGCCCGCTCTTTGCCAACCTGATCCTCGCCGACGAGATCAACCGCGCTACGCCGAAGACACAGTCGGCCCTGCTGGAGGCGATGCAGGAGCAGACGGTGACCATCGCCAACGAGACCTATCCTCTGCCGGCCCCCTTCTTTGTCCTTGCCACCCAGAATCCGCTGGAGATGGAGGGGACGTATCCGCTGCCGGAGGCCCAGCTGGACCGCTTTCTCTTCAAGATCTTCGTCCGCTTCCCCTCGGCGGCGGAGCTAACGGAGATCGTGGGGCGGACGACCGGGGGCTACTTGCCGGACGTAGAGGCAGTTGCCGACGCCGGGCGCATGGTGGCGATGCAGGATCTGGCGCGTCAGGTGCCGTTGCCGAGCCATGTGGCGGAGTACGTCAGCCGCCTCGTCGTCGGCACCCACCCGGAAAGCAGCCCGGCGCCTCTGGTGCGCCAGTACGTGCGGTACGGCGCCAGCCCCCGTGGCGCGCAGGCGCTGGTGCTGGGGGCGAAGATCACAGCCCTTCTTGGCGGGCGCTACAACGTCAGCTTCGAGGACGTGGAAGCGGTCGCCCCGCCCGCGCTGCGCCACCGGCTGATTCTCAACTTTGAGGGACAGGCGGAGGGGATTACGGCGGACGCGATTATTACCGATCTGCTACAGCACGTACCCCGGGAGGGGAAGGAGAGGAAGGTATGAGCGCACCGTTCCCTCGTCGTGTGCTCAGACGCAGAAGCATAGGAAGCACCGAACGCGATGCCGGTCTTTGACGAAGAGACCCTGCGCCGTCTAGAACAGCTGGCGTTGGTGGCCGAGCGGGTGCGGGTGGGGCGGATGAAGGGCGAACGGCGCAGCCGCCGGCGTGGTTCGTCGGTAGAGTTTGCGGACTACCGCAACTACACGCGCGGCGATGATCTGCGCCGGCTCGACTGGAATATTTACGCGCGGCTGGAGCGGCCTTTTATCAAGCTGCTGGAAGAAGAGGAGGATCTCGCCGTTCATCTCCTCGTCGATGCCAGCGCGAGCATGGATTGGCCGGACGCGGAAGAGACGAATAAGCTGCGCTACGCGCTGCGGCTGGCGGGCGCCCTGGGGCACATGGCCCTCGCGGGGGGCGATCAGCTCGCCGTGACGCTTCTCACCGGGCGGGATGACGGGTGGCGGCGCTGGGGGCCCTTTCGCGGCGGGCAGAACACGCTGCGTCTGTTGCAGTTTCTGGAAACGGCAGCCAACGAATCCGCAGATGCGCCCCTAGGCGGCATCACCCATCTCGACGTCTCCCTACAGAGTTATGCCCTCCGCGGCGGCCGGCCGGGCCTGGTCTTCCTCCTCAGCGATATGCTTAGCCCGACCGGCTACCGCAGCGGTCTCGATGCGCTCCTGGCTCGCGGCTACGAAGTGGGCATTATCCACCTGCTCAGCCCGGATGAGCTCGAGCCGGCGCTCGCCGGCGACCTCAAGCTGGTCGACGTGGAGACGGGCGCGGACGCCGAGATCACGCTCGACGCGACGACGCTGGCGCAGTATCGGGAGCGGCTCGCCGCCTGGCAGGAGGAGCTGTCGGCCTTCTGTAGCGGGCGCGACGTGCACTACATTCCCGTCAGCACCGCGACCGACTGGGAGCGCCTGGTGATGCAGACGCTACGCGCCCAGGGCATCGTGCGTTAGGGAAACGGGAAAGACAGCCTTTGCCTTCCTTTTTAGCGCCGCTCTCCCTCCTGCTGGCTCTGCTGGCAGTACCGATCATTTTATTGTACATGCTGCGGCTGCGGCGACGGGAGGTGCTGGTCAGCAGCACCCTCCTCTGGCAAAGGCTGCTGCGCGATCGCGAAGCAAACGCCCCCTGGCAGCGACTGCGGCGGAATCTCCTTTTGCTCTTGCAGCTTCTGATTCTGGCGCTCCTGGTGCTGGCGCTGGCGCGCCCCTATCTGCCGGTCCCGACGATTGTGCAGGGTAACGTGGTCGTTCTTCTAGACGGCTCCGCCTCGATGTTGGCGACAGATGTGGCGCCGTCGCGCTTTGCGGCGGCGCGCGCCGAGGTCGCCGCGTGGATCGACGATCTCGGCGCTGGCGACCAGATGACGCTGATTCAGGTCGGACACAGCCCTGAGGTGCTCGCGACGGCGACCGGCGATCGCAGGGTACTGCAGGCTGCGTTGGAGGCGGCCGAGGCAGCGCCGGTAGTGGCAGACTGGGAGGGCGCACTGGCACTGGCCGGCGGGGCTGCGCAGGGATTTGAAGATGCACGTATCGTGATCGTCTCCGATGGTGGTCTGCCGCCCGCTCTGCCGCCCCTACCGGGGGAGACCGTCTACGTGCCGGTGGGAGAGAGTGGGGAAAATCTGGCGCTGACGGCGCTGGCGCCGCGGGCCGGTGTGGAAGGACCGCAGCTTTTTGCCGCCGTCGCCAACCTGGGCACGCTGAACCAGGAGGCGCTCGTAACCATTGAGGTGGCTGGCACGCTTTTCGATTCGCGCCGGATCGAGGTTGCGGCGGGAGAGACGCGATCGCTGACCTGGGACCTGCCTGCCGAAGTGAGTACCGTCGCCGCGCGTGTAGGGGAGCAGACGCTGGATTACCTTGCAGTGGACGATCGCGCATGGGCCGTCTATGAAGCCGGGCTCCAGAACCGCGCCCTGCTGATCGGCCCCGGCAACCTTTTCCTGGAGCAGCTCTACGCGGTGCTCCCGGGCATCGAGCTTTTCCAGGCGCCGCCCGGTGTCGATCTGCAGGCGGAAGCGCCAGAAGGTGTTGATCTTTTCATCTTCGATAGCGTTCCCCTGCCGGAAACGCTGCCGCAGAGCGATATGCTGATTCTCAATCCCCAGCCCACGCTTGCACCGGAGGAGCAGAATGAGGACCTCCTGCGCGTGACAGGTGCCTTTTCCGCCACCACCGTGACGCGGCTGGCGGAGAGCCCGCTGCTGGCGAACGTGGATTGGAGTGATGTCGACGTGCGGCGGGCGCAGGCAGTGTCTGCGCCGTGGGCGGAGCCGTTGGTCGTGGCGGAGGGAGGGCCGCTTCTCCTCGCGGGCGAGTGGAACGGACGCCGGGTGGCGATCCTCACTTTTGCCCTACAGGATTCAGACCTCCCGTTGCAAATTGCGTTTCCGGTGTTAATGGCTAACATTACAACCTGGCTTAGCCCGGGACGGCTGTTTGATGCGCCCGTCGACCTGCAACCCGGCGACCCGCTGCCCCTGACGCCCGATGCGGGTGCTACGGCGGTGTTGGTTTCCGTTCCTGGCGGCGCGACACGCGTGGAAGCAGTCGACGAAGAAGCACTGCTCTTTACGGATACGGGGCAGCCGGGCCTTTACCAGGTGGCGGTGCGCGACGCCGCGGGCGATCGTCCTGCGGGCGCCTTCGCCGTCAATTTCTTTGCGCCGTCCGAAAGCGCCATTGCGCCGGAGCCTGTGGTCCAGATCGGGGTGACGACGGCGCGCGCCGCCGCCGCCGACGTGGGACAGCGCGAGTTATGGCCCTGGCTGGCCGGAGTTGCTTTGGTCCTTCTGATGATCGAGTGGTGGGTTCACTTTCGGGGAGCGCGGCTTCCCCGCCTGAATGTGCTCCCCCCGCTTCGCCGGCGCTAACTAGCCGCCTCAGCTTAATAGGGTATGCGACTTTTTCTGATTGGACTTTTTACCATTGTGCTTCTCGTGGGTGTGGCCTGCCAGCCGGCGGGTATCTTCGCGCCAGGGCAGGCGACGCGGACGCCCTCCGGTGCGCTGGCGGGCGAGCCGGTGCTCGTTTCCTTCTCGGAACTGGACGCCGCTCCCCGCGCTTATCGAGATCGGCTCATTCGGGTGAGCGGTGCTTTCCAGCCGCTCCCGGCGCGGCCGTGCGCGGGCTGGCACGGGCCGGACGTCTCCTGGTCTCTCGTCGACGAAGGGCTTCAGATGGAGGCAGGCGGGTATGGCTCCATCTTGCGTCTGCTGCCAGCGGGCGTTCCACTGACCGTCGACGGCTTCTGGCGTCTGTACCAGGGGCCATTGGGCTGCGGGAAAGAGCCGCCGGTCGGCAGCGCCTGGTATCTGGAGGCGGTGCGGCTGGTCCAGCCCAATCCGTTGCCGCTGGTTGGAGCGCCGGAGGGCGCCTCGCCGCGTGATGTGCCGGGGACCGCCACGGCAGCGCCGGTCGGCGGGGGCACACCGCTCCCCACGATAGCGGGCACGGCGGCGCCACCGGCGCCGGGTGCCACGGCAACCGCCAGCCCCACCGGCAGACTACAGACACCTGGTGCGGCGACGGCAACGGCGCGCGCCACCCTCACGCCAGCGCCCACCGGCACACGCTCGCCGACGGCCACCCGCGCGACGCGCGGCGCGGTCACGCCCACGGCGTCACCCTCCCGCCCTGGCGTGCCGTTCACCCCACGCCCGACCGAAACACCACGCGGCTATCCGGTGCCCGCGCCGACGGCGACGCCCGACCCGTATGCAGGAGGCTGATGATGCCTGCGCCAGACGAGGCCGGAGCAGAAATGGCACCGGGCCTTTTCGTTCCTGCTGTATCTCCCCCGCCAGAGCTGACTGCCCGCACGGAGGCGGCATACTGGTTTATCTTCGCGGGCGATCGCCTACTTGTCGAAAAGAGCGGCGAGGGAGTGACGGTGCCCCTTCTCGCGGATGTTGAGGCGCTGCGAGTGGAGACGACGACGCCCCACTATCTGGGGCAGGTGAGTGCGGTGCCCTGCTTTGCCACTGCCGTCGCCGAACCGTCCCCGGATGCTGTGGCGGTGGAAGCGGCGCTTGCTGGCGCTGGGCAGCTTCGGCGGTTGCGCACACTGTATGGCGCATTGGACGAGGAGCTCTTCTGGATTGCCGGGCGGGCGGTGCAGATCGTACACTGGGATCTGACGCACCGCTACTGTGGCCGTTGTGGCGCAATGACCGAGCTGGAAACGGACGAGCGGGTGCGCATGTGTCCCACCTGTCGCCTTGGCGCCTACCCCCGCCTGGCGCCGGCGATCATCGTCGCCGTGACGCACGGTGACCGCCTCCTTCTGGCTCGCTCCCACCGCCATCCCCCCGGTCTATTCAGTGTCCTTGCCGGTTTCGTCGAACCCGGGGAAACGCTGGAGGAGTGCCTGACGCGTGAGGTACGTGAGGAGGTGGGAATTGAGGTGCAAAATATTCGTTACTTCGGCAGCCAGCCATGGCCGTTTCCGCACTCGCTGATGATTGCCTTCACCTGCGAATATGCCGGTGGCAAAATCGTTCTGGACGAAGCGGAGATGGCAGAGGCGGACTGGTTCCGAGCCGATGCGCTGCCGCGCATACCGCCTGCGATCAGCATTTCCCGCCGTCTGATCGACTGGTTTGTGGCCGAGCAGGATCGATATTGATAAAGTTCGGCGATACCCGTGGCGCCGTGCCCTGAGAGCTACGTAAAAATAGAGCTGAGAGAGGAAAAAGGAGAAGTAGCAACAGATGAAAAGTATTATGGTGACAGGCGGCGCCGGCTTCATCGGCTCTAACTTCGTCGTCTACCTGCTCGACAAATACCCCGACTACAGCGTCGTCGTCTACGACAAACTGACCTACGCCGGGAACCTCGACAACCTGCTCGATGCCTCCGACAACCCACGCTACCGTTTCGTCCGCGGCGACATCTGTGACCTGGAGACGGTCGGCTCGACCATTGAGACATTCGACGTCGACACCATTGTCAACTTCGCCGCCGAAACTCACGTCGACCGCTCGATCATGGATCCTGACGCCTTTATCCGTACCGACGTCCACGGCACGTACGTTCTGCTGGAGGCGGCGCGCCGCTATGGGCTTGAGCGCTACCACCAGATCAGCACTGACGAAGTGTACGGCCACATCCCGCACGGCACCCGTAGCAAGGAGAGCGATCCCGTCGCCCCGCGCAGTCCTTACGCCGCCAGCAAGGCAAGCGGCGACCTGATGGTCCAGGCTTATCACGTCACCTATGGTCTGCCGGCCACCATCTCACGCGGCTCCAACAACATCGGCCCCCACCAGTACCCGGAGAAGGTCGTGCCCCTCTTCACGACCAACGCGCTGGACGGCGAGCCACTGCCGGTCTATGGCGATGGGCGGCAGATGCGGGAGTACCAGTACGTCATCGATCACTGCGAAGCAGTCGACCTCGTCCTGCACGAGGGCGCCATCGGCGAGACCTACAACATCGGCACCGGCGAGGAGATGGAGAATTTGGCGATGGTGGAGATCTTGCTGGACGAGCTCGGCCGGCCGCGTTCGCTGATCCGGCACGTGAAGGACCGCCCCGGGCATGACCGCCGCTACAGCCTGAACATAGAGAAGATCCGGGCGCTGGGATGGGAGCCGCGCCATACGCCGGAGGAGGCGATCCGTAAAACGGTGCGATGGTACCGGGACAACGAGTGGTGGTGGCGTAAGATCAAGAGCGGCGAGTTCCGCGAGTACTATGAAGCACAGTATGGCGAGCGACTGAAAGAGGCCGCCGAGTAGCGGAGGTAGTCATATGTTAGATCGTATCAGCCGTCGCCGCGCTGTTGCCCTTGCGAGTCTCATCTTCCTCTTGTTGGCCACGATTACCTGGTTGTCCCTTTCTGAGCCTGCCGGAGCGAATGAGCTGGATGACGGGTTGCAGCTTTCCCTACAGAGCTACGTCGACGCCTATCGCCTGGCGCAGCCGACGGATATCGCCCACGCCGGGGATAGACGCCTGTTTGTAACCGAGAGAGCAGGCGTCATTCGTACGGTGGAGCCTGACGGCTCAGTGCGTGCCACGCCATTTCTCTCGATCACCAACCGCGTGAAGTCTGACGGGTTTGAGCAGGGGCTTCTCGGGCTGGTTTTTCATCCGAACTATAAAAGCAACGGTTACTTCTACGTTAACTATACGGCCTTACCGGATGGAGAAACCCGCATTGCTCGCTTCCAGGTCTCGGGAGACGATCCGAATGTTGCCGATCCGGGGAGTGAACTGACAATTCTCGCCGTCAAGCAACCGTATCCAACTCATAACGCCGGGGATCTCGCCTTTGGGCCAGATAGCTACCTCTACGTGCCGCTGGGCGATGGTGGGTACTGGAACGATCCAGAGAATCGGGCACAGAATTTGGATTCTCTGCTGGGGAAGCTCCTGCGCCTTGATGTCGACGCGGCTGAGCCATATGCCATTCCCCCTGACAATCCTTTTATTGGCCAGAGCAACACTCGCGCCGAAATCTGGGCGTATGGTCTACGCAATCCGTTTCGGATCAGCTTTGATCGGGTGGGCGGTGCTCTTTACATCGCCGACGTGGGCCAATGGGAGTGGGAGGAGTTGAACTGGCAGCCGCCCTCTTCAGGCGGCGGCGCAAACTATGGCTGGCGCTGCTACGAGGGGACGCATCAGAATGAACACGCGTGGTCGGCGGCGTGCGAGCAAATCGACGACCACATTCTGCCGATTTTCGACTATCAGCACACAGCGAGCCGGTGTTCCATCATTGGCGGTTTTGTCTATCGGGGCCGAAGTTATCCGCGCCTGCATGGCCACTACATCTTTGGCGATGTGTGCAGTCAGGCGCTCTGGACCATGCGGCTGGACGAGGCCGGACAGTGGGAAGCGGTGCGGCACGAAAACCTGGTTGAACCACCTGTTGTCACGTTTGGCGAGGATGTGAATGGAGAGCTCTATCTGGCCAATCACAACACCGGCGAGATCTTTCACATCGCGGAAGCGTCTGCCGCAACAGACTTTATCCACCTTCCCGCGGTGCGTATCCCATAGGAGCAAAGGCGGGTCTGACGTGTGCCTCTTGTCGGGGCCTCAGGAGAGGGAGGACCACACCTCGAGCTTGGCCTTGAGGCGCCGGATCACCTCGCTGGTGAATTCGTCAGTCTGGGCGCTGCCTCCGAGGTCGGAGGTGCGAATGCCGTCGTAGACCGCTTCCAGAGTAGACTCATAGATGGCGCGGCTGATCCGCTTCGCCTCCGCCTCCTGCATGTGGCCAAAGAGGGCGGCGGCGGCGAGGATCATCGCCATCGGGTTGGCGATGTTGCGCCCTTCGAGCGCGGGTGCCGTGCCGTGCGGGGCCTCGGTCATCACGCAGTCGACGTCGCCGTCGTCGGTGACCGAAATCACCTGCGATTCAGAGCCGGCGATGGAGCCATACATGCGTAGGACGAGGTCGGAGAGGAGATCGCCGTCGCGGTTGAG
>JAWVYW010000033.1:0-28373 GCA_033722535.1 Promineifilaceae bacterium (SeqCode) | reverse complement strand
CGAGCTGCACCGGCTCGACGGCCGCGGCTACAAGGCGTACAAGGGAGTCGCCGGGCGGTACGCTTTTTCCGGCTTCACCCTGTTTATCGATCACGTGCAGGGGGATCCTTTTGCCAGCCCCAGCCGGCTGCGCGTGCGCGTGCCCCGGGAGCAAGCCGGCTATCCGGCTGAGGCAGACGCGAACGCCAGCCGGCGCGTCGGCTTAGAAAACTTCCTCGCCCTCGCCTTCGCCCGCGCCATCCGCGCCGCCGGCGGGCGTTACCCGGAGTTGCGACGCGGATCCGGCAAGAGCGGGCTCCTCGCCATCGACGCGCCGGGCCAGGAGATGTTGCAGCGCACGGCTATCGCCGTGACCGACGCTTTCGTAGAGGCCCGCTTCGTCGCCGGGTTGCCGGCGCGCGGGCGGACAATCCTCGGGCGTGCGGCAGCGGAGATGCTGGGCGAGGCATTGCCGGAGGTCGTGGAAGAGAGCCTCTTCTACTCGCACAACGATCAGGCGCTGCTCTGGCGCTTCGTGGAGACCGCGGAAGACGCCGACGCACTGCGGGCGAAGCTAGACGAACAGGGGCTGGTCGCCTTCGTCGCCGACGGCAGCATTCTTCCTCGCCGCTCCGGCGTCGATCCCCGCCCGCTGCCCGCGTCAGAGGCAGTACCCTTCCAGTCGCCGCCATCACTCCGCCAGAGCTTTGCGCTGCCCAACGCGGGCGCCGTCAGCGGGATGGGTATCCCTGCCGGGGTGACGCTGATCGTCGGCGGCGGCTTCCACGGCAAGTCGACGCTGCTCAACGCCGTGGAGCGCGGCGTCTACAACCACCGGCCGGGAGATGGACGGGAGAAGGTGGTGACGGTGGAAAGCGCGGTCAAGATCCGCGCCGAGGACGGGCGCTATGTCGCCGGCGTCGACATCTCCGCCTTCATCGCCAACCTGCCCTTCGGCCGTGACACCCTATCCTTCGACAGCGCCAACGCCTCTGGCTCGACCTCCCAGGCCGCCAACATCAGCGAGGCGCTGTCCCTCGGCGCGCGCCTGCTGCTGATAGATGAAGACACTGCGGCTACCAACTTCATGATCCGCGACCGGCGCATGCAGGCGCTGATCACGCGGGAGAAGGAGCCAATTACGCCTTTCATCGATCGAGTTCGGTCGCTATGCGAAGAGCACGGCGTCTCTACAATTCTCGTGATCGGCGGCAGCGGCGACTATTTCGACGTTGCCGACCACGTCGTCGCCATGGAGGCCTACCATCCGGTGGAGCGAACGGAGGAAGCCCGGGCGATTGCCGCCGCCGACGCGCAGGCGCGTGAAGCTCCAGACCCTTTGCAGCCCCCTGCTTCGCGCGTGCCCCTCCCCGGCAGCGTGGATCCCAGCCGGGGGCGCCGGCGCATACGCGTTCAGGCACGCGGTCCGGACACGATCCTCTTTGGCGAAGAGACGATCGACCTCAGCGCCGTCGAGCAGATCGTCGATCCCTCCCAGACGCGGGCTATCGCCCATGCGCTGGTCCACGCGTGGGAGAACTACATGGACGGCGAGCGCACGCTGGTGGAGATCGTGGACCGCGTAATGGCCGACGTGGAAAACCGCGGCCTCGACGTCCTCACCCCGTATCTCGTCGCCGACCTGGCAGCCTTTCGCCGCTTCGAGCTCGCCGCCGCCCTCAACCGCCTGCGCACACTGGAAGTGCGGCGCTGACGGGAGCAATGTCAGCTCGCCTCGGCAAAAATTCTAACGTTACAATAACTGTGCAAATACTTGACAGCACAGCAAATCCCTGCTATGCTATCCATGTGTTGGCTGTGGATGGCATGCAACGTGACCACCCACATCCTCCTCCTCTCCCTCAGAGCGCCCGGCCCGCGCCCGACCTAACCCGTTGGGCAGTCGCGACCGGGCGCTCGCTTTTCTCATTAGGGGTCGAGCGTAATATTTCCTTCGGCGCGCTTCACCGCCGCCACGTCGGCCGCGCCCGGCCCCACGTAACGCAGCACGTACAGGCCGCTCTGGATATCGGCGACGTAGAGCAGTCCGTCGCGGAGAATGGGGTAGCTCCACGTCTGCACCGGGTAGCCGCCGACATAGCTGGCGGCGGCGGCCCCTTCCCCACGGGGCACAAACTGAGCAACTCTTTCCGGCGCCCTCGGATCGCTCACATCCAGCACCTGCAAGCCGGCACCGTACCACGACAGGAAAACGAGGTCGCCGATGACCAGCGGGTTGTGTGCTGTAAAGACCGCGTCCGGCGCCGGTAGATCGCGGCAGCGATTTTCAGGGAGGGCGAAGGTGGCGGCGACCTGCGGACGGGCCGGATCGAGGATGTCCAGGATGGTCACGCCGCCAAAGGGGCAGACGTAAATTTCCGACGTCGCCAGCAGGTAGCGCGGCGCGGCGGCGTCGCTCAGGGGCACTGCCGAATGGGCATTGGGGACCGGCTCCAGGTGGCCGACCCCTTCCTCGTCCCGCAGCACGCGCGCCGTTGGCAGATCCAGCTCGGCGACGAGGACGCCGCTCCACAGCGCCAGATAGCCGCGATCGCCGCCTGGCGACACGCTCAGCGAGTGCAATAGGCCGGGCAGCCCGGCCTCCTCCGCCGCCCAGCGGGCGACTTCCACCGGCGCCGCGGGATCAGTCATGTCGACCACGATCAGATCGTCGGCGGCGTGGTCGAACATCGCGCCGAAGAGCAGCAACCGCTCGCCGTCGCGCCAGAGATAGAACTCGTGCGGCGCGCCCGGGAGCTCGATGGCCCCCAGTTGCCGCGGCTCGCGGCAGTCGGCGACGTCGAAGGTCACCAGGCGCGCGTGCTCGAAGTCGGCGACGATCAGCAGATCCCGCTCAGGGACGGTGCGCAGCTCCACCGGGCGGCCCGCCGCGCCGAAGGGGATGGCGCCGACGACGGCGGGATTTTCCGGATCGCCGATGTCGATGATGGTTGCCGCGCCGCTGCGCCGGTTGCCTACGTAGGCGCAGCTATCGTGCAGAGCGAGGCCCGCGTGCCAGCCGATGCCCCCGAGCGCGTGATGGGCCACTAACTCGAAGCCCTGATTCGTCCCGGGCAGCGCCGGAGCAAGTTCGGCGGGCGGCGTGGCGCTGGGTGAAGCGGTGGCTGTCGCCGTCGCCGCCGGAACCGCGGTGGCTAACGGGGTGCTCGTGGGCGGCGCTTCGCTAACGGCCGTCGGCGACGGCGTGAAAGATGGCGCGATTAGCAGCGGCGGCGTGGCCGTGGAACCATTTACCGTCGGTGGCGGCGCCGTCGTCGCTGAGACGATGGGGCTCGCCACGACGAGCGTCTCCGCATTCGTGCCGGCGCAGCTGACCAGCGCCAGAGAGAGCAAGGCGAGGAAGAGAGGGATGATGACTTTCGCCGGAGTTTGCATCTTCTTTTCTTGTACCTCAGTCGCGTGAGCTGAATGAGGCGCGGTGCGCCCGCTTCCGCGCCCGGGCCGCGCCGGATCGAGTGACAGCCGCCTCACGACTGCTTACAATAGGGCAGGCGCCCGCGGAGGGGCGCCGTTCGCCAGAGACAAGGAGGATTTGCAATGGTAAGTGGTGTCGTACTGCTCAAGACGCGGCGGGGGAGCATCAACGACGTTGCGCAGACGCTGGCTGAGATGGATGGCATCTCGGAGGTCTTTTCGGTCGGCGGTCGGTACGATCTGGTGGTGATTCTGCGCGTGCGCGACAATGACGCATTGGCCGAGCTGGTGACGGAGGAGATGCTCCACGTGGACGGCATCGTCGACTCGGAGACGCTGATTGCCTTCCGCGTCTTTTCACGCCACGATCTGGAGAATATGTTCTCGATCGGGATGGAGTAGCGCCTACTCCTCCACCTGCCATACGCTCTGGGTCGTCCCCTGTCCTTTCAGGCGACCGTCTTCGTAAAGCTGCACCGTACGTTGGCTGACGATCGTCTTTACCGGGCGGCGGCGGAGGGGCGACTCACGCGGAATGATGGGCAGGGAGCTCCTCTTTTCAGTGGAGGAGCGACCGGGCGCGTCCAAATCGGCGACCCGGCGCCGTAGCCAGCTCAGTCCCGCCTCCGCGGCCAGCGCCAGGAGGCTCACCGCCACCGCCTGCCCGACCTGTTTGGCTGACACCGCCGGCAGCAGATCCTCCATCGCCGCTGCCAGCTCGCTGCCCGCCCCCGGCGCGCGGAGCTCCCTTTCCAGCCGCCCGCCGCAACTTCCGCAGAAACTATTATCAATCGCGTTCTTGGCCTCACAGGTAGGACAGATCTTGTGCGTCATCTATAACTACTCCTTTCCACCGCCTCGCGTGTCGGCGACAGGTTTTCAGGTCACGCCACATTCTGTCGAGAACGGGCAGCGCCGCATCATTGTGCGCCCGTCGCCTTCACCGGCCAGTAAACGGCGACTTCCCAGACGTCGTTCACGTCCTCGCCCGTGAGGTCGGAGTGGTAGCTCTCCCAGGGCGTGCCATCCGACTCGTAGTCCTGCGCCTGGATCCACTCCTGAAGCACGTCGTAGGCGGCGCCGATCTCCGTGTAAGGGCCACGATAGTGGACGACGGCGGCCTGACAGCCGGGCAGCTCGCTCGGTACTACCTCCACCTCGCCCTCTTGGGAGGACTCTCCTTCAACGGGCGTTGCGACGGGAAAACCGACCTCCAGGTCGACGTTGATCCGCTCCACCGGCCCAAAATTGTGATAGCGGGCAAAGGGGCGGCCAGCTGGAGTTACCCCCTTCTTTTCCAGATGCTCCTGGACGAGCGGAATTAACTGCGCGAGGTGGGTGTCGATCTCCTTACGGGCCACCTTGTCGCGGATGACGACGGTATGCTGGTGGCCCTTCTCTTGCAACTCTACCTTAGCGGTCATGTGCGACTCCTTGAGTACTGGGTGTCAAAGCGCGACCATTCGTTGCCGGTGGCGCTCTACCGGGCACTATTGTAATCCCCCCGGCGGCATGCGCCCAATCGTAGCGCCGACCGCTGGCGGGCGGCTGCCCATGCCAGACGCGTCTGCCACACGCCCGTACCGGCGTGAGGCATGCGGCGCAAAGGCGCAGTCACCCTCTAGACAGTTGGTCTCTCCTCAATTCCAGTTACAATGACAGTCGACGTCGCCGCGCACGGCGACCGCAAACTGAGCAGAGCGAGATCGGAATCGAGGAGAACGATGACACGGAGAGCGATCCTTTCTGTACACGATAAGACAGGCCTCGTCGACTTTGCCCGCGCGCTGGCGGAGATGGGCTGGGAGCTGGTGGCAAGTGGCGGCACGGCGCGCGCCCTGCGGCAGGCGGGGCTGGAGGCAATAGACGTCTCGGAGATCACCGGCGCGCCGGAGATTCTGGGAGGGCGGGTCAAGACACTCCACCCGGCCGTGCACGGCGCGATCCTCGCGCGAGATACCGACGCCGATCGCCAGGAGCTGGAGGCGCAGGACATCCTGCCCGTCGACCTCGTCGTCTGCAACCTTTATCCCTTCGAAGAGGCGGCAGCCCGGAGAGGGGTGACACTGGACGAGGCGATCGAACAGATCGACGTCGGCGGCGTGGCGATGCTACGCGCCGCGGCAAAGAATATGGGGCGGGTGACCGTCGTCTGCGATCCGGAGGAGTATGAGGCGGTACTGGAGGAGCTGCGCGCGAGGGGAGAGGTGGGCGAGGCGACGCGGCGCCGCCTCGGCGCCGCCGCCTTTGGCCGTACGCGCGATTACGATACGGCGATCAGCGCCTACCTGGAAAGTGTTGCCGGCGAAGATATTGGTCGCGAGGGCGCCCCGGCGCAGCGGACGCTGCCCGCCCGCTTCTCCCTGAATTTGCAAAAGGCACAAACACTCCGCTATGGAGAGAACCCCCACCAGGCAGCCGCCCTCTACGCGCCCGAGCCGGAGGCCGGCCCGCTCGGTGGTCAACTGGTGCAGGGCAAGCCGCTGAGCTACAACAACCTCCTCGACCTGGACGCGGCGTGGAGCGCGGCGCTCAGCTTCGACCAGCCGTCAGTGGTGATCGTCAAGCATCTCTCCCCCTGTGGCGTGGCCACCCACCCGCTGCTGCCGGCCCACGCGCTGCCCGCCGCCATCGCCTCCGACCCCATCTCCGCCTTCGGCAGCGTCATCGCCGCCAACCGTCCGGTCGAGAAGCGGTTCGTGGAGGCGCTGGACGAGGCCGCTCTCTTTGTGGAGGCGGTCGTGGCACCCGACTTCAGTGAGGACGCGCGCAGCTGGTTTGCTGCCCACAAGAAGAACTGCCGCCTGCTGGCGCTGCCCGATGTCGACCTGGCGGACGACGCGGGTATTAAGCGAATCGCCGTCCGCGCCATCCGCGGCGGCTATCTGGTGCAGGAGACGGACCTCGGCGAGCCAGAAGGTGGACAGTGGGAGGTCGTGACGGAGCGAGAGCCGACCGCCGAAGAGTGGGAGTCGCTGCACTTTGCGTGGAAGGTCGTGCCCCACGTTCGGTCCAACGCCATCGTCATCGCCCAGCAGACGGCGACGGTGGGCATCGGCGGCGGCATGCCCAGCCGCGTCGACGCCGTGCGTCTGGCGGTGACGAAAAGCGCCGGGCGCGCCAGCGGGGCAGCCCTTGCCTCCGATGCCTTTTTCCCCTTCCCCGATGGGGTAGAGGTCGCCGCGGAAGCGGGCGTCGCCACCATTATCCAGCCGGGTGGCTCGATCCGCGACCAGGAGGTCATCGACGCCGCCGACGAGCTGGGGCTGGCGATGGTCTTTACCGGCGTGCGCCATTTCCGCCACTGAGCACTTGCGTGCGCAACCACTGAAACACCTGCCGCTCATTGCCGCCTGTTAACTGCAGGTGGCGCGCGAGGTAGGTGATATCTCCCGGTTTATAATCTGCTGTCTTTGGGTTGCCATGAGTGATAGAGAGGTAGTCGACAACCACCACCGCGGTAGGGCAACAGCCAGTCGCCGGGCCGCCTTTATGGCGGCCGCGCCGGCGGCGGCGCTCGCTCTCCTGGTCACGCTCCTGATACTGCTGTCCGCTTCGCCGAGCGCACTGGCTCGGGCAGCGCCGGCAGGCGCCGCTTCTTCCTGTGGGCGGCAAACCGGCTGCGGACTGCTGCTGCGAAAGAGCATCGTCGGGGGGAAGGACGCGGGGGCAGCGCTGGCAGCGATCACGCAGACCCACGCTGTCCGCCTGGCGCCGTCACGCTCAGCGACGGCACCTCCGGGGGTCACCGTCACCTACACACACATGCTGACGAATGCGGGTGATGGTCCTGACTCCTTCATCCTCAGCGCCGCCAGTACGGCGGGCTGGTACGTGAGCCACGCGCCGCAGCGAATCATGCTCGATCCGGGGATGACGGCGACGGTCGCTATCAGCGTTGCCGTCCCCACCAGCGCGCGGGCTGGCGCGCGCGATCGGACGACGCTGACGGCGACGAGCGCCCTAGAGCCCGCATCCACCGCCGCCGTAACCGACACCACGATCGCCGCGAGCGTCGCCGGGGTAGCGCTGGCCCCCGATCGCGCAGGCACCGCGGCGCCCGGGGAAGCGGTCGCTTACACGCACACGCTCACCAACAGCGGCAATCTCAGCGATACCTTCAGCCTGAGCGCCGCCAGCGCGCGCGGATGGCTGCAAGGGCTGACGCCGCTCAGTGTCACACTCGCGCCCGGTGTTCGTACCACGATTCGAGTGACGAGTAGCGTGCCCGCGGGCACGCTCGCCGGGACTGAGGATGTGGCCACAATTACCGCGACATCGGGTGCCGACCCCACTGTCAGCGCCGTCGTCACCGATGTGACGACCACGGCCTTCGCCGCCGGCGCGCAGCTTGTGCCGGCGCGGAGCGGCGAGGCCCAGCCCGGCAAAACGCTCCTGTACACCCACACGCTGACCAACAGCGGTAACGGCTCCGACCGCTATCTACTGAGCGGCGCCAGCACCAGAGGGTGGCTGCAGGACGTCACGCCCCAGGTTGTAAGGCTCTCCGCCGGCGCGAGCGCGTCCATCCAGGTGCTGGTTACGATCCCCCTCACCGCTGCTATCGGCATTGAGGACGTCGCCACGATCAGAGCGACGAGCCACATCGACCCCGAGGTAAGTGCGACCGTCCAGGCGACCACGACGGCAGGCGCCTCCACTGGCGTCCTCCTGACGCCACTCAATATGGGCAGGGCGGAGCCGGGCGAGACGGCCGTATATACGCACACGCTTCGGAATATGGGGGGCGAGCAGCACACATTCTTGCTCTCCGCCGCCAGCAGCGCCGCCTGGGCTCTCCGTTTAAGCACGCTCAGTGTGACGCTCCAAGCGGACGCAGAGGCGACCGTCTCTGTCAGCGTGACGGTGCCGCTCTCGGCCGTGCGCGGGGACCAGGATCTGACGACGGTGACTGCAACTGCCCAGCAAGATGCAGCGATCACCGACAGCGCGCTAAACCTGACCACGGTTACTCCGCGCGCCTTTATCTATCTGCCACTGGTCAGCGAGCCGCCGCTCATACCGGGCGTGCGCCTCTTTCCCGATCTCGAGGGGCGCAGTCTGAGAGACGGCTCCCGGACCTACCTCCACATTCTTGTCAACACCGGCACGCATCCCGATACATTTGCCGTGAGCGCCGCCAGCAGCCAGGGGTGGACGACAACGCTCTCCGCCAGCGCCATCCGCCTTGAGCCGCGGGAGCGAGCCCCGGTGCGCCTGACCGTCCAACCAGGAGGGGCTCCCGTCGGGTCGACCGAGACGACAACCGTCACCGTCCGCTCCGGGCATAACGGCGCCGTCTCCGATCTGATCGTTGATAAAACGACGACCTGCATGGAGAGCGACATCGACCTGATCATCAGCGATATCTGGACCCTGCCGGCGACGCCGGCGGCGGGTGAGAGCGCCACGATCTTTGTGACCGTCAGAAATCAGGGCAGCGACGATGTGCCCGCAGATAACAACTTCTACGTCGACCTCTACGTCGACCAGCAGCCGGCCTACCGGCTGCCGGGGTCCTTTTCCTGGGGCGTGCAGGCGGCGTGGGTGGAGGCCGGCGACGGCTACACCTTCAGCACACCCTGGATCTTTAGCGCCGGCGCGCACACGCTCTGGGCGCAGGCGGATACCGACGACACCGTACCGGCCGACGCTCTGTTATGTGAAGCGTCGGAGACGAACAACGTCGGCGATCCCCTCGCGGTGATGGTCAGCGGTCCCCAACGGCAGGCACCCGCGCCGCCTGCGCCAGTCACCGCCAACAGCGCTCCCCGCTCCACACCTGTCGCGCCCGCGGCAGCGGGAGAGACTGGGGAAAGTGGCCCTTAATCTAAGCCGGAAAGCGGCCCTGCTTTGCGGCTGTCAGCTCTCTTCCCGCCGCCGCAGGACCACACCCAGCCCGACGAGGCCGGCGCCGACCACGGCGACCATCAGGAGGGCGCTCCCGAGCGGCGGCGCGGCTGGTGCCGGGGCGCCTGCTTCGGGCATCATCTGGACCGGCGTCGGCGTGGGCGCGACCGTCGGCGAACTGAGGCAGAATCTAACGCCGGTCGCCGTCGGCTGAGCCTCTGTCAACAGTACCTCGAGCGGCTGCTCGGAGGTAATGCGCTCATCATCCGGTTCGGCGGTGATAAACCAGGTGCCGAGGCTGGCGGCGATGAGGCTAAAGGTGCCGTTCTCCCCCGTCTGCAGGAAGAGCACCGTTTCGCCGTCGCCGCTGGCAAGGCGAATGGGTACGCCGGAGACGCCCGTCTCCCCCGATTCCGGGCAGATGCCGTCGTTATCGCGATCGCGGTATACGACGCCCCGGATCAGCCCTTCGTCTGCGTCATCATCCTGCGCCAGCGGCTGCGCCGGGGCACTCGCCAGTGTTGCCAGCCGCGGCGTGGTCGGCGGTTCCGTCCGCCCATAGCCGGGGACGACCACACCCAGGACCAGGGACAGGCTTAACGCCGCCGCCAGTAGCACCTTCATCTTTCGCACCATCATCGTTCCTCCTTCGCGCGGAACGGCCCCGGCAGGCTGTAGATCCGGCCGCGACGCTCCATTTGCTCTCTGCCTATCATTATAAACTACTTTGGCCATCTGGATATAGGCGATCTGGTCTGACCTTGGACTTGGTGCTTCGCGATGCTGGTGAAACGCCCAGTTCCGGAAGCCATGGCGACGAGAGAAATAGAAAGAGACCCTGCCACTCTCGCATTTGGCAGGGTCTCTTTTCCTTTTTCTGACGACTCCTTGCGGATGCAGCTCCGCAAATTGCAGCTTCGCTACACCCAGGCGTAGGGATCAGCCATCAAGGCCGTCGCCGTCCTCGCCGTCGTCATCGTCGTCGCCGTCGTCATCGTCGTCGCCGTCGTCATCATCCTCATCGTCGTCGGCGTCGTCATCGTCGTCGCCTTCATCGTCGGCGTCGCCATCGTTCGGTGGACCGACGTCGGCCGGCGGGCCCGGATCGCGAGAATCATCCGGTGGGCCGGCGTGGTCCGGTGGGCCAGCGTGGTCCGGCGGTCCTACATCGTCTGGCCGCGCTTCGTCGTCATTCTCACCGTCATCGCCGTTAGCATTAGGTCCAATCAGCTCCAGATCTTTCCAGATCTCTCCCCATCCTTTCCCGAGGCGGCTAGCCAACACACTGTCAGCTGTTTCCTCACTTTGTTCGGCGGTCTCCATGGCGAGAATGATTTGCCCAAAGGCGTACCCTTCACAGAACCAGTCCATGATGTCGTCGTAGCTCATCTCGTACACCACGGCGAGATCACTGGCTAGCGGATGATGAAGATCGGGGTCCTCACAGAAGGCATTGTCGGAACGATCCTCGAGGACGAGCGCATCATCTTCATCGTCTGCGTCCTCGTCGTCACCATCATCTTCGACGTCGGCGGCTACCTCTTCACCTTCGACGTCTGCTCCAACGGCCGCGACCACCAGCGGCCCGAAGCTCATTGCTACCATCCCTGTCACCACCACGATGACAGCCAGAAGATAGCGAATGGTTTTATGTCCCATAGCAGCGCTCCTTTGACTAATGTGACTTCGACTAAGAGATCTGGGCGCGTTTGCCGCGCTCTCCACCTATACCAACGAGCGCACGGACAAACTGTTACAGCGCTCGCCGCAATTAGGAGAAAAGTCCCAGACCCTCAGCCTCCCCGTGGCCGCCAGGCGGGCCCGGATTCACGGGCGGGCCGGGAGCAGCATGGCTCCGACCCGGGCGCGCTGAGTCGTCCCCATCATCGTCGTCAGGCGGGTCGTCGTCATCATCGTCGTCAGATGGTCCAGGCTCGTCTCCATCGTCTGCCGGATCGGGATCGTCGTCATCATCGTCCTCGGGGGGCTCGGGGTCGTCCCCATCGTCCGGCGGATCGGGATCGTCGTCACCATCGTCGTCAGACGGCGCTGGCTCGTCCCCATCGTCTGGCGGATCGGGATCGTCGTTATCATCGTCCTCAGGCGGTCCCGGGTCGTCGTCATCATCGTCAGGTGGGCCTGGGTTGTACCCATCTTCTGGCGGATCGGGATCATCTTCATCGTCGTCGGGAGGCCCAGGGTCATCGCCAGCGTCCCGAGGACCGGGAGCGCCTCGATCCTCGGGCGGTCCGGGATCATCCGGCGGGCCGCGATCATCATCTTCGTCGGACGGACCGACATCGGGGGGGGGACCTGGATCATCAGGGGGACCGGCATCGTCAGGTCGACCAGGATCATCTGGCCGTCCAGTATCGGCCGGGAGACGCTCTTCATCCTCCGGATCCTCGGGAGCATCCTGGTCGTGATCAACAGGTGCACCCTCCTCCAACATGCGCCAGAGCGCGCCCCAGCCGCCGCTCTCCGCCTTGAGCTGGAGGATAGCCTCGGGGGAAAGATCGACGCGTGCGCTCGTCGTCAACGCCAGCATGATCTCGCCGAAGCCGTAACCGTCACAGAAGAGGCCAATAACCTCCTCATAGCTGCGCCCGTACTGGACGCTGAGTGCCGTCGCCACGGGATGGCGGCGGGAAGCGTCGCCAGGTGCGCTGTCACAGACCGCCGCCGGCTCTACCGCAGCCGCACGCTCCATGCGCGCAAAGATCTGCTCCAGCTGCGCTTCGTGAGCGGCCAGCGCGGCCTCCAAATCGGCGCCGGCCGGGACCGCTCCCTCCGTAAAACGAGCCACCTTGTCCATCTGTACCCTATATGAAGCGAGCGCCAGTTGGAGATTCTCGCCGTCTCCCTCCTCGGCCAGGGCGCGCGCTTCCTCCAGACGCTCTCCAGCATAGTCCAGTCGCAGCGCCGCCCGCGCTTCCGGCTGTGGGGTTACCAGCAGGCGCGCCTGCTCCAGCACCTGGTCGAGGGGGTAGAGGGCGTCCCCGGGAGCGGCAGCGTCTGCCGTCGTCGCGGTGGCAGCCGCCAGCAGCATCACGACGAGGAGCGCCGCCAGCGCATAACCAACGCGTGCGCTCCGGAGCCCCGCGAAGAAAGTGCGCACCGCAGCGGCGACACGGTGGCCGCTCAGCGGCAGCGCCAGGGCGCCCGGCAGAGGTGCCGCCTGACGCGGGCGACGGTGGCTCGCGGCCAGGCGGGCCTGTAGCCGGGCGGTGGCCCGACGGCGGAACGCTGCCCGCGGCGCCACCGCCGCGCCGGCCTGCAGCGCGCTCGCCAGCCCCAACATCGCGATCAACTCCTCCCGCTGTTCGGGAAAGCGCTCGGTGCAGTCGGCCAGCGTCCACTCCCCGTCCACAAAGCGGTCCAGGCAGAGAGAGAGCTTCTCGTCAGGTGTGGAAGCAGTATCTTGGTCCATCATGATGATTCTTGATCCTGGTTCTGCAACAGATCTGGTCGTTTCAATAGCTCGCGTAAAGCGGCAAGCGCGCGGTGCTGGATGACCCGGCAGGCGCCTTCGCTCCTGTCGACAATTGCCCCCACCTCGCGGTGCGACAACCCTTCGACAAAGCGCAGAATGATAACGTTCTGTTCCAACGGCTCCAGCCGGCTGACAGCCTCCGCCAGGCGCTCCGTCGAGCGCAATAACCCGGCCTGCTCCTCGACAGAAGGCGGTCCCGGCTCCACCTGCAAAAGGGGCTCCACCGCATCGTAGCGGCTCCGGTGACGGTATTCATCGACGACAAGGTTATGTGCGATGCGATAGAGCCAGGGGGAAATGGAACCATTCTCCGGCAACTGGTAATCAGGCAGCGCTTCCCAGGCGCGAACGAAGACCTCTTCCGTCAGATCCTCAGCAGTCAGCTGATTGCCCACGCGAAAATAGATGTAGCGGTAGAGTGGGTCCAGGTACCGTTCATACAGGCGACCAAATGCCTCGGCGTCGCCACTCATGGCCCGTTCCACGAGTTCGCGCTCACCATCAGTGATCGAGCTTTCTGTCATCACTCACCTAGTATAACGAGTAGTGCCCGCAAACGTTACAAAATCTTAGAAACACAGCAGAGCGCTGCCGGGGGGCTACCCGACGGGGGCCAGCCCAGGATCGTGCTCCGCCTGTTCGTAGCTCGCTTCCAGCTCCTGGCGGAACTGCTGCGTGTACAGGCGGTAGTAGTGGCCCCGCGCCTGGATCAGCTCGGCGTGGGAGCCCATCTCAGCGATGCGACCTGCTTCAATGACCAGAATGCGATCGGCGCGGCGGATTGTGGAAAGGCGATGGGCGATGACGACACTCGTGCGGTCGGCCATCAGCGCCTCCATCCCCTGCTGGATCAGCGCTTCCGTCAGGGTGTCGACGCTGCTCGTCGCTTCGTCCATGATGAAGATCTCCGGATCGGCAAGGACGGCGCGGGCCAGACTGATCAACTGCTTCTGGCCGACCGAAAGCAGGTTTCCCCCCTCCCCTACCTCCTCGTCATAGCCAAGGGGCAGGCTCTGTATGAAGGCATCGGCGCCCGCCAGCCGGGCAGCCGCTTCGACATCCGCGTCCGTGGCGGCCAGCCGCCCATAGCGGATATTATCGCGAATCGTGCCTGAAAAGAGGTGCGGCGCCTGGAGGACGATCCCGATGCGTGACTGGATGCCGTGCAGTGTCAGCTCCGTGTAGTCCCGGCCGGCCATCTCGACCGTGCCCCGCGTGGGTTCGAAGAAGCGGCAGAGGAGGTTGACGATGGTCGACTTACCGCCGCCGGTGGGTCCGACGAGGGCTATCGTCTCGCCCTGGCGGATGCGCAGGTTGAAGCCGCGCAGCACCGGCTTGCCTTCTTCGTAATCGAAGTCCACGTCGCGGAAGGCGACGTCGCCGCGGAGCGAGCCGGGATCGACCGCGCCCGGCCGGTCGGCGACCTCGGGCACGGCGTCGATGAGCGAAAAGACCCGCTCCGCAGAGGCAATCGCCTGTTGCATGCTGGCGTAGACGCGGGCCATCTCCTGAATCGGCCACAGCATGAAGGTGATGTAGGCGAAGAAGGCCTGGATACCGCCGATGGTCATCGCCCCGATCTGGGCCTGCAGGCCCCCGTACCAGATGACGGCGCCGACCGCGAAGGCGCTGATCAGCTGCACCGCCGGCAGAAAGAGGGCGGAAAGCCAGGCCGCCCTGTACCCGGAGCGGTACATGGCGCTGCTCAGCTCCTGGAACTCGTCCAGGTTGGCCGCCTCGCGGCCCAGGGCCTTCGTCACCCGCACCCCCATGATGCTCTCGTCATAGGCGCCGGTGATGCGTGAATTCATCCGCCGCACCACCCGGTACTCCGTCAGGATGCGCTTCTTGAACTCCGCCGCCACGACGACGAGCACAGGGATCATCGCGAAGACGATGAGCGCCAGCCGCCAGTTGATGCTTAGCATGAAGTAGGTGGCGGCGATGATGTTCGTTATCCCCCACGTTATGTCGAGCAGCCCCCACGTCACCAGCTCGGCAATGCGGTTGGTGTCGGAGGTGACGCGTGACATGATCCAGCCGACCGGCGTGCGGTTGAAGTAGCTGAGGGAGAGATCCTGCAGATGGTCGAAGAGCCGCTTGCGCAGGTCAAAGCGGACGCGCTCACCCAGCAGGCCGGTCATCGAGATGAAGCCGAAGACGATGCCCGCCTGCACGACGATCAGCGCGCCATAGGTAGCGACGATGCGCAGCAGCGCCTCGCGGTTCCCGGCGACGATCCCTTCGTCGATGATCCGCTTGCTGAGATACGTGAAGTAGGCGTCCAGCAGCGAGGCCAGCGAAATCATGACCAGAAAGCCGACGAAGAGCGGCCAATGGGGCCGCACCTGGGCCACAATGCGCAGGAAGGTCCGGCCGTTGAACTCGGTCGTGAACTCTTCTTCCTGAAACTCGACGTCACTCATCGTTCTTTCCTCAACAGGTGCCCGAGCCGTGCATCAGGCCGGCACCGCCGCACGTTCCACTTCGCGCGCCACCTCTTCTTCAACCCGGCTCTGCAGCTCGTAAATGCGGCGATAGGGGCCAGGAACGGCAAGCAGCTCGGCGTGCCGGCCCTGCTGCACAATGCGCCCCTTCTCCAGCACCAGGATCAGGTCCGCGCTCATCACGCTCTGGATGCGGTGGGCAATGACAAAGGTCGTGCGCCCGCGCATCAGCCGCCGCAGCGCGGTGCGGATGGCGGCCTCTGTCTCCGTGTCGACCGACGAAGTAGCGTCGTCGAGGATCAGGATGCGCGGATCTTTGAGCAGCGTGCGCGCAATCGCCACCCGCTGCTTCTGGCCTCCGGAGAGAGTCACCCCCTTCTCGCCGACGAGCGTGCTGTAGCCTTCGGGGAAGGAGACGATGACCTCGTGGATCGCCGCGGCCCGCGCCGCCGCCTCTACCTCGGCGTCGGACACAGCGCGGTCGACGCCGTAGGTGATGTTCTCGCGAATGGTGCGCGAGAACAGGAACGGCTCCTGCTCCACAATGCCGATCTCGCGCCGCAGGAAAGCGCGCGGATAGGCGAGCAGGTCGACGCCGTCTAGCGTCAGGCAGCCCTCGGTATAGTCGTAGAAGCGCGGCAGCAGATTGACCAGCGTGCTCTTGCCGGAACCGGTGAAGCCGAGCAGGGCCACCACCTGCCCCGGCCGGGCCTCGAAAGTGATCCCCTGCAGTGCGGGCGCTTCTTCGCCCGACCCACCTGCGTAGGCGAAGCTGACATCTTCAAATGCGATGTGCCCTTGCACATGGTCCGGCGGCACGTAGCTGCCGGCGAGAAGCGGTTCGCGCTCCTGGCGGATCACCTCGGCGACGCGGCTGAAGGAGACGAGACCGGTCGACATCTGCACGATGAAGCGCCCCAGGTTGCGGATGGGCCAGATGACCCAGATTAGCAGCCCCGCATAGGCCAGATAGTCGCCGGGCGTGATCGTTCCGTCAATCGCCAGCAGCGCGCCCGCGAGAAAGCCGGCCAACATCTGGATGCCACAGAGGATGTCGGAGATCGGCCAGAAGGCAGCGTGCATCAGCAGCAGGCGCCGGCCGCGCCGGTACATTTCGCCATTGTCGGCCCCGAACTTCTCCTGCTCAAACTCTTGGCGCGCGAACGCCTTGACCACGCGCACCGCGCTCAGATTCTCCTGCAGCGTCGCCGACAGCCGCGCCTCCTGCTCCTGGAACGCCTCGTAGGCGGCGGAGACACGTCGGAAGAAGAGGATGCTGACGACGACGATGAGCGGCACGAGCACGACGGAGATGAGCGCCAGCTGGACGTTAAGCCAGAAAAGGGCCGCCCAGTTGACGATGAAGAGGAGCACAATGCGCCCCACGCCGATCGCCTGCTCGCCGAAGAAGCGATGTAGGGCGTCGACGTCTGACGTCGCCCGCTGAATTAACTCGCCGGTCGGGGTTTTATCGTGATAGGCAAACGTCAGCCGCTGGAGATGGTCGTAGAGGTAGTCGCGCAGCCGTAGGGCCACACCTTCTGCCGTCCGCGCCGCCAGCTTACCGCTGAGGAAGGTGAAGGCGCCCTGAACCAGGGCGAGGGCGACGAAGCCGAGGGCGATCAGGGGCACCACGCGCCCCATCCCCGGCTGGCCAAGCACCTCGTCGATGAAGTAGCGCAACAGGAAATAAAAGGCCGTCCGGCTGATGGCAGCCAGGCCGATGGCCAGCGCCGCCGCCAGGTAGATCCCGCGGAAGCCGCGCATCAGCCGCCAGAGGCCCTGGAGGCGATTTTCCATTACGATCTCTTTCAGGCTTTCGACTTCGACCTTCGTCATCTTTCGCAGTCTCTTGCCGCGCAGTTGCCCGCGCGGCGGTAACTTGACCAGCAGATTATTATAACATGAAGTGCGCGTGAGGAAGATGAGAGAATAAAGTGGAGTTGACCACCGACTGCGCCAGCAGATATAGTCGCACCGTCGTTCCCTTAAAAAGGAGATTATGGAACCAGAAACGGGAACTCTCTGCATTCCCACCCTTGACGCCACCGGACGGCGACAGCGGCTGAAGACCGGCACGGCGCCGGCTGCAAGCTGCACCGCGGGCAGATGTGCCTGGAGGAGCGCCAACTCTTGGTACCGGTAGAAGTCCAGATCACCAGCGGGCGCCTCGTCTGCCCGCTCAGCCACCAGTCGCTGCTGATCGATGGGGAAGCGCTGCGGACGCCGGATGGGGCGCACGTCTATCCCTACCGCGACGGGGTGCCGATCCTGCTGCCGGAGGCACAGATGGAGAACTATCTGGCGGAGGAGAGCGGGAAGATGGCGCGCGAGTACGCGCGCGAATACGCGGCAGCCGACGCCGCAGTGTCAGACAGACGCGCATTCCTGACGCGCCCGCTCGTCGCCCTGCGCCGCCGGGCCCGCTACCTGGCGGCGGAGGACTACCGCAGCGCTGCTTGCCGGACGGCGTTCGAGGCGGCGATCGGCGCGCAGCCGGAGGAAGCGCTCTGTGTCGCCGTCGGCGGCGGTCCCACTCACCTGCACCCGAAGCTGGTCAACCTTAACATCGCCCCCTTTGCCAACGTGCATGTGGTGGGCGATGCCTATCAACTCCCGTATGCCAATGATGCCGTCGACGCCGTCCACTGCGAGGCGGTGTTGGAGCACCTGGAGCTGCCGGACGTGGCGGTGGCGGAGATGTTCCGCGTTCTCCGGCCGGGGGGCCAGCTCTACGCCGCGACGCCGTTCCTGCAACCGTTCCACGCCTACCCCAACCATTTCCAGAACTTCACCGAGGTCGGGCACCGGCGGCTGTTCGAGCGCGCCGGTTTTGCGATAGTCGACTCCGGCGGCTGCGTCGGGCCCACCTACGCCGTCTCAGCCCTCGTCTACCGCTATATCGTCAACTACGTGCGTGTGCCGCTGCTGCGGGAGCTGCTGGCGGGCGCCGCGGGGGCGGGCGCTCTCCTGCTGCGGCCCCTTGACCGACGGATCAACCGCCGCGAGGATGCGCACCAGGTGGCCTCGACGGTCTTTACGCACGCGGTGAAAAGATAACTGAAGCGCTCCGATGATGTGGCGTGGGCACGGGTCGCGGAAGCGTTGAGTGGCAGTTCGATCGTTGCTTCGCTCCGGGGGCCCGCTCAGTCGACGATGTTGGGGGCAAAGTCGGCGATGAAGTCCTCTGGAATGCGCCTGGGACGGCCGCTCTCGGGGTCGACCCAGGCCCAGCGGGCGCGGGCGCGGGTGAGCAGCGCGCCGTCTGCAGCCCGATGCACGGCGTAATGGCGCACAGCGCTGATACGGCGCAGATCGGAAACCCATGAACTGACGTTCAGTTCTTCATTCAGCACGGCCGGCGCCTTATACTCGATGCGAAAGCGGCGGGCGACGATGGCAAAGCGTCCCTCCTCCAGCATTCGCTTCACGGGCCAGCCGCGCGAAAGGGCATCCTGAACGGCGCAATCTTCTAGAAAGCCGAGGTAGGTAGCGTTGTTGACGTGGTCGGCCGGGTCGAGGTCCGCCCACTGTACGCGCCGGCTCTGGATGAAGACGCCGACCGGCGGGGGCGGCGGTTCAGGGAAGCGCTCGCGCGGGGGCGCGTCGGGCGGAGGGCCGGCGGGCATGAACGCCGCCACCATCTCCGGAGGCACGGTCAGCGGGCGCTGCGTCTCCCGCTCCAGGTAAACCCAGTCGGTAACTGCGCGCGCGGCAAGCTGTGCCTCGCCGCTCGGAGCCCGCTCCCCCACCCCACCGGCGGCGGGTAGGCGGTAGAGTTCGTAGGCGCGCCGGGAGCGGACCCGTCGGAAGTCCAGCACCCACGTGCGCACGCGCACCCGGTCGCCGTAGTGTAGCGGCGCCAGATATTCGATGTCGGTATCCCGCACCAGCCACGCCCGCCCCTGCGCCTCGTACCACGACATCGGATAGCCGACGGCGGCTGTCGCCTGGAATGCCGCCTCCTGCATGTAGCGCAGGTAGACGGCGTGGTTGACGTGGCCGTAGGGGTCGCACTCGTCGTAGCGGATGGGGAATTCCGTGGTGTACAAGGCCGGTTTGGGCGTCATGGCGGCGTGACTCTATCGTGGAGGCGCGCTGCTTGCAACATTTAGCCATCACCCCGCCACCATAGATCGTGCACCTCCTCACGCCGGCTCGCGTGCAGCGCCACGGAGCATCGTGAGCGATCGCTACCGAAGTGGAATAAGTTGTCATAATGTAAGGAGGCAGAGAGCTCCGGTGGAGGAGCGATCATCCTACGCCATGACCGTCGCCACCAACTCTGCCACCATCTCGTCGAGGTCTTCACGCAGATAAGGGTTCTGCAGCTAAGGCGCGCGGCGTAAATGCCCATGGCGGCGCTGACTGTCCTCAGGAGCGCGTAGAGGACGACGCGCCGCTCGTCGACCGGCTGTAGCCGTCAAGGAAGCTCTGCCAGTGGGCCGGCTCAATACGCATGAAGGGCGGGTAGCGCAGGGGGCCAGGTTGGCGCCCCACCAGGGCAGGACGCCGGCCGGGGAAGATGGGGGACGAGCTTTTCGCACGTCTCGCAGGCGATCATCGGCGCCCAAGAGGCGTCGCCGTGAGCTTCTCCTTGCACCTCGATCGGTGCCCGAGGCGCAGCCCCTCTCTATCGCCGGCCGGGGAGCGGCCCGCAGTTACTCCCAAACTGGCACGCGTACCTCGACGACGCGAAAGCGCAGATCGCCGGCCGGCGCATGCACCAGCACCTCATCACCCGCCTTATGGCGCAGGAGCGACTTGCCCAGCGGTGAATCGTAGGATATGAACCCACTTCCAGGATCTGTTTCGGCGGAGCCGACGATGGTATACGTTTCGTACCCGTCCGCGGACATGAGGACCACTGTGTCGCCAAGATCAACCCGCGACGGATCGGAATCCGGCGGAATAATCTCCGCCGTCGCCAGGATCCGCTGCAGTTCACGGATCCGGCCCTCCACAAGGCCAGCTCCGCTTCGACCAGCGTGCGTTCGCCACTGTCCATCCAATCGCCGCCCGTAGTGACCTCGGCCAGCCGCTCGATGAGCTCCACCCGTTCCTCTTGCTCGAGCCGCCTCAGCTCCGCCCGTAAGTTGAGGAGGCCTCGTTCTGTGATGTAATTGCGGTCCGCAATCATGACTTATCACCTCGCTTCATAACCAACTGCGCGCCGAAGAAGCGCCCCTGCACCTCATCGCCTCCAAGTCGCCCCTCCGTGTTTAAAACTTACCCTTCAGGTAAGGCCGACCGTCGTACTGGGCGAGGGTCAGGAGAAAACAACCCAGAGCGAACAGCCCCCAGCCCGGCGCGATGTCGCCCCGCATGCCGAAGAGCAAGCCGAGACCCAGTAGAATAATGGAGATCCATCCGAGAACGCGTCGCACCGTGGTCTGTCTCATCGTGCCACTCCCTGTTAGAAGCGACCAGGCCCTCCCCGGTCGGGAACAGGCTCTGGGCTCATGCTTCTCCCGCGGGAGAGGCGCTCCCACGGGAGCAGGACAACCGATAAATCTACGTCTACTCACAATTATACGCGGAAAGGCGGCACCGCGGATGGCGGTGAGGGCGATCGTGACAAACGATGCACTTTTATCGTGACATCCATCACTCTTTGCGCTCCCGACACCGCCGCGTATCCCCCTGTGCACCTGCTCCCGCCGGCGCAGCCTCTGTTACTCCGCCCAACGCGGCTCCTGCACCGCGAAGCGCAGCACCAGCAGCGAAGCCAGCGCCGCCGCTGCGCTGAGCACAAAGAGCAGGTCGAAGCCCAGCGCCGCCAGACCGGCGCCGACCAGGGGGGCGGTGACGCCGACGACGCCCACACCGGTGTTGGCCAGCCCCACATAGGTTGGGCGCCGGCCCGCCGGGGCGAACTCCAGCACCACCAGGATGCCGGAGACGAGAACGCCGCCGAGCAGCAGGCCAAGCAGGGCGAAGACAGCGTAGAACCAGCGGGGATCGGGCGCCAGCCAGGCGAGCAGATAAGCGGCGAGCGCCGCCAGCGCGCTCAGCTCGAGGGAGAGCTTGTGCCCGAAGCGGTCGGCGAGGAGCCCAAAAAGCAGCGTACCTGCAGTCTGCCCGCCAAGCATGGCAGCGGTGAAGAGGCCGGCGGCGCCGTCGGAGAGCGCCCACCGCTGTACGGCGGCGACGGCGAGAAAGCCCTGCCCCATGCCTGCCAGTGCCAGCAGAGCGCGGCCGAGCAAGAAGCGGCGGAAGTTGCGGTCGCGGCGCAGAATGTTCCCCAGATCAGTACGGAACGCGCGGCGATCGGCGGGGAGATCGCGCGGCTGCTGGACCGGCTCGCGCACCAGCGCCAGAAAGAGCCAGCTCAGGCTGATGGCGCCGGCGGCGATAGCAAAAACCAGCGCGAAGTTCTGCGGAAAGGGCATCGTCTCCAGGAGCCAGCTACTGAGAAAGCCGCCCAATGCACCAGCACCGGTGCCGATGAAGGTCGACAGCCCCAGGAAACGACCCCGCTGGACCACAGGAAAGCAGCGGGCAATCAGCTCCTGCCAGGCGGTGGCGATGAGGCCCGCGCCCACGGCGTGCCAGGCGTAGGCCAGGAGCAACAACGCCAGCGCCACCGCTGGCGAGACGAGGGCCAGGAGGGCCGCCAGCGGCATGAGCCACAGCGGCAGGCGTTCGGTAAAGAAGCCCAGATTGACGACCACCGGTTTGTTCCGCGCCAGCCGCTCCGTGCGGCGGGCAGTAAAGAGCTGGGGCAGGAACCACCCACCCTGGGCGATGACGGCGACGATGCCCAGCGGTAGCGGGCTATCGCTGAGGCGGCTGATGAATAGAGGCAGGATGGTGCTCGAGGAGATAAAGCTGAGGCCGAACCAGAAGCTCGCGCCGTCGAGCAGGTTGGTGGCGAAGTTCCAGCGGTAGTTGGCGGCGCGAAAGGCCTCCACCGCAGCGTCGTCTACCTCCGGCGTTGCGTGATCGAGTTGGAGCAGACGCCGCAGCAACCTGCGCTGCCAGGCGACGGCGCCGATCATGGCGTCGCCTCCTGTACACGTCCCCGCGGCGCCCGTTCGGGTATCGGCAGCGCCGGCCGGGACAGCGCCCAGAGGGCAAAGGCGCTCCACAGAGCGGCAACGCCGAGGGCGGCAACGCCGTTCCCCACCGTCACCGCGCGCAGACTCCAGCCAAGGCTATCCTGGGCGAAGCCGGCCCAGTAGACGGAGATCGACTGGGTGAGGGTGAGCGCGGCGAACTCAAAGGCAAAGACGCGGCCACGAAAGCGGTCGGGGACGATCATCTGCAGCATGGCGGCCGAAAAGACCCAGATGGTCCCCGAGCCGGCCGTCCGCAGCACCGTCGCCAGGCCATAGAGCGGAAACGTCGGGGCGGCGCCGAGCGCCAGTATCCCCGGTCCCAGAAACCAGAAGCCGACGGCGATCACCAGCAACGCCCGGCGCGGTGTATCGCCGAACAGCCGCCGGAACAAGAGCGGCGCCAGGCCGGTGCCAACGCCGGTGAGGGCGTAGATAATGCCCAGCGTCAGCTCTCCATCGCCGTCGAGTGGAAAGACGTCGTGGGCGAAGTTGACCTCGAGGACGTTGATCGCTCCCCACACCAGGGAGCCGCCCGCCTTGGTGAGGCCAATGATCAGTATAAAGGGTTCGCCGCGCAGGTACCGCAGGCCGTCCAGAAAATCCAGCCAGCCGCCGCTGCTCGCGCTGGCCCGCTCCTGGGCCAGCGTCGCCGGAACACGAATCCGGCTGACGAAGAAGGCCGCGCCCAGGAAGGTCACCGCGTCGGCGAGAAAGGCGGTCGCGATCCCGAATTGGTCGGCAACGATGCCCCCCGCGAGCGCACCCAGAGCGAGCATGGTGCTCCACGTGAAACTGTCGAGGGCGTTGGCCGTCACCAGATCCTCTTCCTCGACGATGTTGGCGATGACGGCCGACTTCGCGGGGTTGAATATGGCGCTGAGGCTGAACTGGACAGCGGTGAGCAGGTAAAGGAGCCAGATGTCGCCTGGCTCGCGCACCAAAAGGAAGCCCAGCACCGTCACGGCGCGGGCGAGGTCGGTGAAGATCAGAATACGCCGCCGGCTGAAGCGGTCGGCAAAGACGCCGGCGACGGAGCTAAAGAGGAAAAGGGGCAGAAAGCGGGCCAGGAAGAGGCCACTGAGGGCGACGTTGCTGCCAGTGAGCTGTTCGATCAGACTGGCCGAAGCGATCAGATTAAACCAGTCCCCCATCTGGCTGATGAGCGCGCCCAACCACAGGCTGCGATAGTTGCGGTTGCGGCTCAGAAGGACGAAGTAGCTGCTGCGTTGAAGAAAGGCGATGATGTCGTTCATGTTTGCTATTCCGAGACAAAAGTCCGCACATTATGCCTCAGTTGGCTCACTTTTACGAATCGGTTGTATGTTGTAAAATGGGTGTTTACTATGCGAACAGAGCCGCGGCGGAACGCTTTTGCAGAGCCGAAAGGGTAACGTTAGCTTTGGAAGATCCTCATCCCGGTGTACAATAAGGGGCGAATGGGGCCGTAGAAGAGGGGATAGGCATTGAACATACCCCCTACCCGTAGACCAGCGAAGAGGGGTATGTAAGTTACCTACCCCCTGAAAGACGGCCTCTACAGGAGTGGGAAATGGCCGAAGAGCAGACCGCAATCAGCATTATCCAGCAGCGTGAGGTGCGCTTTTACGAGGACGAGCTTATCGCCGTCCGCGCGGCGGACGGCCACATCTACGTCGCCCTGCGCCAGATGTGCGATGCGTTGGGCATCGATCCGCAGGGGCAGACGCAGCGCATCCGCCGCCACACGGTGCTGGAGGAGGGGCTGGAGCGGGTGGATGGCATGCAAACGGCGGGCGGTCCCCAGAGCGCTTATGTGCTCCGCCACGACCTCGTCCCGCTCTGGCTCTCCGGCATCCGCACCCGCTCGGTGGACGAAGCGCTGCGGCCGCGCCTGGAGCAGTACCAGCGCGAAGCGGCCAAGGTACTCTTTGAGGCGTTCCAGGATGGACGGCTAACGGCGACCGTCGACTTCGCCGAACTGGCCCAGGGCGAGTCGGCGGCCGCGCAAGCCTACCGCATGGCCTCGGCCGTGATGCGCCTCGCGCAGCAACAACTCCTGCTGGAGAGCCACATAGATGCTCACACCGCGCGCCTCTCCGACCACGAGAACCGGCTGGAGCGGATTGAAGAGACGCTGGGTGACCCCGACCGCCAGATCTCGCCGGAGCAGGCGGCGCAGATCAGCCAGGCGGTCAAGACGGTGGCGATGGCCCTCTCGCAGCGCACCGGCCGTAACGAGTACGGCGGCGTCTACGGCGAATTTTACCGCCGCTTCGGAATCACCAGTTACAAGCTGCTGCCGGCGCGCCGGTTTCAGGAGGCGATGGCCTTTCTGACGGAGTGGCACCAGAGTCTGGAGGGAGAGCCGCCATTTTAGCCATACCGTCTCGGCGGAACCTTCGGACAGATTCACCGTCCGCGAGGCCAGGCGAATAACCTTGCACAGGCCCCCGGACGCACGCCGAACGGAGATCAGGAGGAAAGAGTGACGCGCATCATCGCCATCGCCAATCAGAAGGGAGGAACGGGCAAGACGACGACGGCGATCAACGTCGCCGCCGGACTGGCGCGCATGCTGACGGCACGCGGGGACGAGCGGCGCGTGCTGCTTGTCGACGCCGACCCCCAGGCCAATGCCACCGCCGTCTTCCTCGGCGTCCCCTTTGCCGCCGGGCCGCGCCAGCCGGGCCAGGGAACGATGTACGAGGTCGTTCTCGGCGAGATGGAGGCCCGCGCTGCCGTGCGCGAGGCGCAGCTGAGCCCGGGCGCCGAGGGGCCTGTTTCGCTGGACATCCTACCTGCCCACCTGGACCTCGCCTCGGCAGAGCTGGAGCTGGTAAACGCCTTCGAACGAGAGCGCCAGCTGCAGGCTGCGCTCGAGCCCCTGCTCGACGACTACGCCTTCGTCGTCGTCGACTGTCCGCCGAGCCTGGGGCTGCTGACCGTCAATGCGCTCATGGCGGCGACGGAGGTCCTGATCCCCGTCGACCCCGGCCTCTTCCCCCTCATCGGCCTCAACCTGCTCCAGAAGACGATCGCCATGGTGCGGCGGGCGAACCCCCGGCTGCAAATTTTGGGCGTCGTACCCACCCTGCTCGACCGGACGGCGCTCGCGCGCGACACGAGCGAGGAGCTGGAGGAGGCGTTTGGCGCCCGGCTGCTGCCGCCGATTCCGCGGCGGGTGGCGGTCGGCGAGGCGCACGCCGCCGGGCAGGATATTTTTGCCTACGATGCGGCCAACGACGGCGCGGCGGCATACGGCGCGCTGATCAAGGAGATAGTCACGCGTGGCTAAGAAAAAGACGGGACTCAGTAGCACCCTCTTCGGGGGCATCGACCCTTACGGCGGCGAGGAAGCGGCAGTGGCGGGCGCGGAAGGGCGCCTCCCGCTGGCGGCGATCCGCCCCGACCCTGATCAGCCGCGTCGCCTCCTACCCGCGGCGTTGGCCGCCGACGTCGCCGCCGGGCGGCGCGCGCCGGAGGAGGCGCTCGAGGCGTGGATGCACCAGCTCCAGACCGGAGAGCAGGCGCACGCCCACAATCTCCGCGAGCTGCGCCGGCTGGCGGACAGCATCGCCCGCCATGGGCTGATCAACCCGATTACGGTGCGCCCCGTGGCTCCCGACGAACAGGCCCCCGCCGGCGTCGACTACTACGTCGTCACCGGCGAGCGCCGCTACTGGGCGCACGTGCTCCTGGCGTTTGAAGAGCGTCCGGTTCAGGAGGGGGAGAGCACAGCGTCCCCCGACGAGATCCCGGCCACGCTCACCGCCTCCGGCGTCTCCGTGCGCGCCCACCAGCTGATCGAGAACCTGATGCGCGAAGATATCAACGCCGTGGAGAAGGCGCGCGGGCTATGGGCGCTGCGGTATGAGCTGTCCGGGCTCCATCCGGACGTGAACTATAGTTCACCCCGCGGCGATGCGGAGGACGTGAACGATAGTTCACCCCCACCCGGGGTCCCCGCTGACGCCGATCTCGTCCCCTGGACCCGCGTCAGCGAAGAGATGGCAATCTCCAACCGCTACCGCATCTTCCTGACCAACGTCCTCAACCTCTCGCCCGAGGCACAGGCGTTGGTGGAGGAGCACGGCCTGGCGGAGATCACCATCCGCCCCATCGTCCAGAAGCTGCGCGATCAGCCAGAGCTGCAGGTCGCGGCGCTGCACCAGCTGGTCCAGTGGCAGGAAGAGAACGAGGCGGAAGGGGAGTCGCGGCGGGCCATCACGCGTTCGGTCAAAGAGCTGGTCGACGCCTTGCTGACAGAGCAGGCGCAGGCCGACGCGGGGAAGGCGGTGAAGAAGGCCGCCGCAGCCGTGGACTCCGAAGCGCAGACGCGGCGCTTCCGCAGCCGCGTGCGCAGCACGCTCCGCTTCCTGCACCGGATGCCGGAGGAAGAGGCGGCCCTGTTGGCCCGCGACCTGGCGCTGGACCACCACTACGCCAACGTGGTGAAGGATTTACACACGCTGCGGGCGGAAATCGACCAGCTGTTGGAGAAAGTGGCGGAGTACGAGTAACACGAGGTGCCCTGTCACCGCTCACGCCCGCTGAGCGCTAAAATTTGCCCATCTGGCGGGCCTGCAGCTGGAGGAAGGTACCAGGGCACCCGGTTGCTGCGCAACCAGCGCTTCAGGCGCGAATTCATTTCACCGTTTTTCGACATGGGCGGCGAGCGGATGCAGTGCCCGTCCCACAAGGCCTGGCCCTCAGCTGCGACTGGAGGTGGACGATGATCTATCTAATCGGTGGCGCGCCAAGAACCGGGAAGACGATTCTGGCCCAGCGCATGGCAGCCCGGCTCGGCATCGGCTGGATGTCAACTGACCTGCTGGTCGACCTGCTCCGCGTTGCCGCCGTCCCAGGCATCCAGAGCGAGTGGGACGCCGCGCCCGGAGCGATCACCGCCGCCGCCGAGTGGTTCTTCCCTTATCTGGAGCGCTTTGTCGGCGGCGTCGCCTACCTCGCCGACGGCTTTGTCGTCGAAGGGGTCGGCTTTTTGCCGCACCACGTCGCGCGGTTGTCAGACAAGTGCGCGATCCGCTCTCTCTTTCTCGGCTGCTCGACAATGACGATCGAGCGGCTCGACCGCTTCCCTGGCCGCTCCGCCGGCTACGCCAGCCTGCCGGAGGCGATGCGCCTGCAGATCGCCCGTGATGTTCCGCGCTGGAGCCGCTTTATTCGCCGGGAAGCGCAGCGCTTCGACTGCCCGTATCTCGACATGGGCGACAACTTTCCGCAGCGGCTGATGGAAGCAGAGGCCGCCTTGCTCACAACTGTCAATGAACGTTCTGTGGGAGGGAAAGGCACGAAGGAGCGTTGAGCCGCTATCAGAGCGCAGGGCGGGGTGTAAATGAGACCGGTAGATCGTGTTAAGACAGGTACGCGAGGATTCTTCGCATAGTACTACGAGAGACGCAAGTGAAACCGTCTCGCAGTGAAGGTCACAGAGACGATGTCGAGCGCGTCGCCGACGCACAGGCTGCTCATCCACGGCTGCCGAGACATCGTCTCGGGCGACAAAAGAAGTGGCGCGAGTCGCCGACTCGCGAGCCGTCGCCAACAGACTACCGGGACGGCATCTGTGCGACCTGTAGCAACCACCCAGCAGGCGCGGGCAACCGCCAGCTATCCCTCCACATAGCGCGGATAGCGCTCCTTGGCCGCCTCCGCCCGCGCCAGGTCGACCTCCACCGTGACGAAGGGCTCCTCCGCCGACGTCAGTGCGAGCACCTCGCCATCAGGATCGATCGCCCAGCCCTGCCCGCCGAAGGCGCTCGCGGCGCCACCGGCGTCGGCTACCCCGCCGCGCTTGTTCGAGCTGAGGCTGTAGGCGCCACTGATGATCGCCGCCGCCCGCCCGCCCACCAGCCACTTCTCCACCGTCCGCGCTTCCGTCGCCCGCGGCGTGAGCAACAGGTGGACGCCGGCCTGCCCGTAGTCGCGCGCGTGCTGCATAAACCATAGCTCAGTACAGATGAGGAAGCCGGCCTGCACGGAGGTGCCGTCGTCCAGCGTCAGTGGGGTGGGGGGGAAGCGGCGCTCGCCGCGGTCGTACCAGGAGGCCTCCCAATAGCCTGGTTCGTCGGGCAGGTATACCTTCGCCCGCGCCGGCTGCACGCCGGCGTG
>JAWVYW010000032.1:0-28480 GCA_033722535.1 Promineifilaceae bacterium (SeqCode) | reverse complement strand
TCTCCGTCAGCAACGCCTCGCACATGTCGCCGTGGCCGTCGTGGGCGAGGTGCACGGTCGCCTGAACCGGGTTGCTTTCCTCAAAGCCGGGCTGCCAGAAGAGGTCAAAGTCGTGCGGCTGGCAGCCGCCGGCAAAGCTGACTTCCAGCACCAGTTCGTCGCCCTCAATCCGCCCCTCGCGCACGTCTACCGGGTCCGACGCCGGCACGGGCTGACCCGCTTCGAGCAGGGTCACCGGCTGCGGCGCGTCTTCGCCAGCCGGCCCCGGCTCAGCCGGCTCCTCCGTGGGCATAGGGGTCACAGAGACGCGGTCCTTGCGCGCAGCGTCTGCTTCGTAAACGTCCTCCACGAACGAACGCCCTGCCTCCACGGTAAAGTCGAGCATAACGCCGCCGAGGTCGCCTGCGCCCCAGTTTAGGCGGTAGTCGCCCGGCGCCAGGTGACCGCGCCAGCCGGCGGGGAATGCAGTTTCGCCGGGCGGGAGCGGATCGAGGCCGACGACGTCGCTGCGCGCCGCCTCGGCCCCCGTTGCGACCTCGACGACGGACATTGTGCCCTGAAACGCGTCTTCCAGACTCACCGTCTGGTCGCCGACGTTCTCCACGCCGAGGCTGATAACAGTCTCGCCATCCGGATCGGCGCTGATATGCGCTTCGAAGGCCAGCTCCGGCTGCTCGTTGCCCTGAAGAAGCGACGGCACACAGGCAACCAGCAGCATCGCCAGAAGGGACGTCAGCATCACATCGCGGAAAATTCTCACTCGTTTCTGTTGCATGGGGGCTCCTCTGCAGATTGCATTGTCATCCACGTCTACTCCTAAGACGCGGGAACGCGCCACGTTGTTCCGCTGCGAGAAAGCAAAAGCGCCTGGCGATCCTACCCCTCCGCCAGGCGCTCGACCATGATCTCTACGGGCGTCGCGCTTACTGCGCCAGAATTTCCAGCGCCTTCAGCAGCTGGGCGTCCTCGCTGGCCGCCAGCTCTTCGACCGTCAGCGCGCCCTCGACTGGCGGGACCAGGGGCACAGCCCCTTCCGGCAGCGTCACGGCCACGTCCGGCTCGATGCCCTGGTGCCAGATGACACGCCCAGCGGGCGTCAGCCACTGCTCGGTGGCCAGCATCATTGCCGAGCCATCAGAAAGCGCGAACTCGTTGAGCACCGTCCCGGTGCCGAAGGTTGTCTCTCCGACCAGCGTCGCGCGCCCGTGGTCCTGCAGGGCGCCGCTGACGATTTCGCTGGCGCTGGCGCTGCCGCCATTAATCAGCACGACCAGGGGCAGGTCACCGGTGGCGACGCCGCCGCGGTGCGCTTCCATCGTCGCTACCCGCCCCTCGGCGTCCTGGCGTAGCACGATCGGCTGCCCGCCCTCCAGGAAGTGGCTGGCGGTCAGGATCGCCTCGCGCAGGAAGCCGCCGGGGTTATTGCGCAGGTCGAGCACGATCCCTGTCGCTCCCTGCGCCTGCAGCTCATCCAGCGCCTGCTCGAGATCGGCGCCGACATCCTGGCTGAAGGCCGCGATCCGGATCTGGCCCACCGTCGTGCCGGGCAGCATCTGCCAGGTAACCCGCTCCAGCTCGACGGCCGCGCGCTCCACCGTCACGTCCCGCGTCTCGCCGCTCTCGGCGTCAAGAATGGTCAGCGTGACCTCCGTCCCCGCCGGGCCGACGATACGCGACACCACCTCGTGCATGGGCAGCGTCGTCACATCTTCCCCGTCGACGGCGACAATTGCATCGCCCGGCTCCAGGCCCGCGGCCTGCGCCGGCGACCCTTCCATCGGCGCCTTGATAACGGTCAGCCCGTCACGGCTCTCTACATAGGCGCCAATGCCCTCGAACTCGTTACGGTGGCTCTGGTGCTGCGCCTCGCGCATCTCGGGCGTCATGAAGCGACTGTGGCCGGTGTCGCCGAGGGCGTCGACCATGCCGCCGATGGCGCCGTAGGCCAGGCGCGTCGTATCGACCGCCGAGCGGTCGACGTACACTTCGTCGATGATATTCCACGCCTCGGCCATCAGCCGGAAGGCGGGGGCAACCTCGCTATCGACGTCATCTGCCGGTACGTAGGCAGCCAGAACTTCCCGCTCCAGCGCCACGCCGCCGAGCATGCCAACCCCAAGCAGCAAAACAACCATCATTACTTTCAGAACATAACGCATCTCTACCTTCATCTCTCCTAGCTCTCCTGCGGCGAGCTCGCTCCAGCTCCCCACCGTCTGGTACCGCAGCCAGCATCTCGCTGGCTCTCTTTTCTGTGCACTCCGATCTTATCGGAAGGCGACAGCGGGATCTATAAGACCACTATATGCGAACTTTAAATCGAGCTTAAGGAGAGGCGAAAGCGCGCTGACGGCGCCGCGACAGGTACCCTCTGGGACGACGAGGGTCTCTTCAACTAAAAAGTAAAGGATAGTTTTCGACTGCGACAGCCGCGCCGTGGTCCGATCAGTCGCCAAAGAGACCCGTCAATGCGGACGAGCCTCTTTGGCTTGAGCAAGCGAGGAACGCCGCACCGCCAGCGCCGGCTATCTACACCGCTCTCACGTCGCCAGGAACAGGTGCAGCGCCCCGAAAGCCGCCGCCCCGTAGACGAGGAGGTGGGATAGCGCCCCGTCGAAGGTGAGCAGCGGATGGCGGCGAAGGAGATGGTGAGCTGCGGCGTGGAGTACGAGAAAGATGTCGAAGCCTATCTGGAAGGCAGGCGTGTCGATCAACCAAAAGATCGCAATCCACAGCGGCACATGCAGGAGGACGAAGAGGTGATAGCCTGCTGCGTCGCCCAGCGAGCGCATGATCGGAAAGGCGCGCCATTCGTGCTGCCGGATCGCGTCCAGCTCATGGGCGCTGATGAAGGCAACGCTAACATAAAAAAGAAGGCGAATCATCTACCGAGCCGGCGCAGACCGACGTACTGGGCGACGGCGAAGAGGGCCACGACGTCGGCGACGAGGATAATGGCCCAGATGCCGGCCGCCGTCAGCGCTACCGGGCGCGTGGCCAAGACCAGAACGCTGCCGAGCACCCAGAGTAAATCGCCGGCAATCGCCAATCGGGCCAGCGGGCGCAGACGGACGGCGCGCGCTGCGAGAAAGAGAAACGCGCCCCACGGGAGCAGGCCAGCGCCAATGACGGCGAAAACGCCAGACACGCCGACGCCGGTCCAGGCAGCCAACGGAGCGGCAAGGCCGACAAATGCCAAGCCGCTGACGGCAGAGAAGAGGGCGTTGGCCCGCAGCGCAGCACGCAGCAGCCGACCATCTTTATGTGATTGCGAGCGTACCTGTGCGGAACGCTTGTTGCGAGATGTACCATCAGATACAGATGCCATTAGAAGTTCCTCCTTCAGGCAGAGTATGGAAGTCAACTGCTGCCAGCATAGGGGCAAGGCTAGCGCCAATGCTATGAAAAGTGGTGCCAGATGGTGCCATATAGGGAGAGTTGGCAGGAGTTTCGCCGATCTACCTGCGTTCGCCGTCTAAAAGAGCGCGAAAGGGCTTCCTATGGACCGGCAGCCTCCAGCTGCTCGCGCAGGTCGCGGGCAATGAGCCGGGCGGCGGCGGTCTGCCAGTTATAGAGCGTTCGCTGAGGCACCTCGCGCCGAAACCAGTCCAGGGCGGCTTCTTCCTCTGCATTTAACTCCTCATGCGTGGCGCGGCGGCTGTAGGGCTTCAGGCCGGCGACGTAGAGATAGTAGAGGGCGTTGTAGTGGCGCCACTCGTCGCCGGCGCTGAAACCGTTGTTCTCCTCCGGTCGCAGACGGTCGATAGCGTCGACGAGCAGGGCGCGCAGTGCCCGCCCGCGGTCCAGCGACGTGGGCTCTCCTTCGAGCGACAGCAGCGGCAGGTGAGCCAGCGGGCTGGCGGCGAGGCGAGGCATGCTTCCCATGTGGCCCAGCGCGCGGCGCGTCAGGCGGTGGAACTCGTCGAAGGGCAGGCGCTGCAGGTCGGCGGCGGGATCGGCGCGGCGACTGGCGGCGGCAGCCTGGCGGAGCTCACTTGCCTGCCGCCCCTCCACCCGTCCCAGAAGGAGGGTATCAAGCCAACCCTGCAACTCGCCCGCAAAGACGGCAATGGCGATGGCCGCAGCGAGCACGCCTGTAAGCAGCGCAACCATCGTCGGTGTAAGCCCGACGCCGAGGAAGATGGCGAGCATGATTTGGCCGCCGAAGAGGAGGCTCAGCGCCACTGCGGCGCTAAAAGATGCGAGGAGGTCTGGGAGTAGTGTCTGCCCCTCTTCGAAGGCGTCGAAGGCGGCGATCAGCAGACCGAGGAGGGCCAGGTCGAGCCCCATCAGCAGCAGAGCGACCGGCTGGGTGAGGAGGTCCAGGGGAAGGAGGTAGAAACCGGCGGCGAGGGCAAAGAAGATCAGCACGACGAGGATCGGGCTGCGCAGGCGGTCGGCCCTCCCATCTGGCGCCGGCACGAGGAGTAGGAGGACGATGGCGACTGCCAGCGGCGCCAGTGAAACGGCAGATAACAGCAGGCGGAGCGCACCCGCGCCCGGCCGGAACGCGCCGGCACTGATCAGGATAAGACTCAGGACGCCCGCGCCGCCGAGCATAGCGACGAGCCAGCGGCGCGCCGGGTGATGCGCGGGCAGCAGATCGCGCGCGGCGGCGGCCCACAAGAGCGGCGGCAGGAGCGCGACGAGGTTCGCGAGCGAGAGCGTGGCCTGATAGGAGAGGGCAAGCAGGAGCGCGTACGCTACGAGACCGGCGCCGGCGCCGTTGAGGAGAGGACGGTCGCTGTTTCGGGCCAGGAGATAAAGACCCAGCCAGAGGCTGAGCCCAAAGCTGAGGCTAAAGAGGAGGAGAGACATCGGCCCAGAGGCTGCACGCGTACGCGCAGAATGGTAGGCCGTCAGAAGCGTTGCTCATCCCGAAAGTTGCTCTGCTCCTGAACCGCTGGCGCACCACGACCCATTGCGCCGAGACCGCTGCGAAACTGTTCACGGCAGCGCGGGCACATGCGGTGCGAAAGGCGCGGCAGGGGATAGACATCAAAAAGCTCGAGCCGCGCGACAGCCTCTTCGACTTCCATCCATTCGGAGCCCGCTTCCCCTACCTGGACCCGCTTGCACCAGCTACAGACAGGGAGCTCGGCGTCGGAACGTGCTGCCTGCGGATCAAGTAGGAGCACCGTTTCTCGGGGTTCTTCCCGGACGGTTACCGTGGTGAAGCGCACTTCATCCTCGCCAGACGATCCCACCTCCATCATCAGGAACCGCCGACGGTCGGGGGCGTCGCAGCGGAGGGGCAGGCGAACAGTAATGTCGCTCGCGCGCACACGCTGAACAACGGCCTGATACAGGTATTGTGTTTCCCTATCGGCGATAAAGTCCCACAAGAGCCGTCCGAGAATCGCATCCCCCGCGATCTCGGGCGTCGCGTTCTCGCGGGCAAAGCGGTTCCAGTTCTCGTTGACATAGCTCAGGCGGTCGTCGGCATCTATTTGATAGACGACGGTCCTCGCATCTCCCTGACTGGCCATCGGTCCTACCCTCCATTCAGTTACGCGGCGACGACGGGCAACGGCAGCGGGGCGGCGACGAGGGTCAGGCGGTTTCCAGTTTCGAGGCGCACGGCCAGGAGCTGGCGCGGGATGAGGCCGGCGGCCCGCTGCAGACCCAGAAGCACCGTCACCAGCGGCTCGGGGAAGCGCTCGGCGGCGACGACCGGTATGATGTGCGCCTCCGGCGCATGATCGCGCACGCGCCTGACGGCGGACAAGGCGTTCCGGCAGAGCTCCGCGTCCGCCGTGCCGGGCCGCGCATAGACAGCCAGGTAACGGTCACCGCTAGCGTCGTAAAAGAGGAGCCCCCCGTCCTCCGCCTCTGTTTGCAGTGCCAGATCGCTTCCCAGCCGCAACAGCGCCGGCTCCTCTACCAGCCGCGCCTGCAGCCAGACGTGGTCCAGCTCCGGGTGCGCCTCCATCTCGACAACGTTCCCTTTGCGGTAGGTGAAGCCCATGATCTGCCCCTTTTCTCGAAAATCTTGATCTGGCTCCATTCTACCCGCTTTCCGTGAGTGCCGCCCAAACGTAACGAGGTGGCCGAAACAACGGGCGTTGTCCAGCCACCTCAGGGGGGAGCTAAAATCAGAGTAACACTTTCATACTAGTAGGACAAGGTTGAATGGCGTCGACTTTGAAGGGCCTCTCCAACCCCCTCTCCCAGCTCTGCACGCGTGCGTGAGCCATGCTATCTCGTACGGGAACACTGGCGTGGCAGGGGCCGTTCTGCTAGAGTAGCGGCGTCGACCGAGAGACGCCGTCCAGCCCGCTGTCTGGCACTGACCCATGTCCTACGCCACACTTAACCTCCGCTCCCGACTGCCCCTGCTCTGGCTGGCCCTTTTGCTGCCGGCAGCACTACTGTTGCCGGCGCCGATCTGGAAAGTCCTCCTGATCGGCGTGGGCGGCGTTCTGCTCGTGAGCTGGGCCTGGGCGCGCCTGCTGGCGGACGGCCTTCGCGGCGAACGACGACTGCGCTTTGGCTGGGTGTCGGTCGGCGATCGCCTCTCGGAGCAGTTCCTCATCGCCAATCGCAGCCCCCTGCCCGCGCTGTGGGTGGAGGTTGTGGATGAGTCGAACGTCCCCGGCTATGACGTCGGCGTCGTGCGCAGCGTGGCCTCCGGCGGCGTCGTGCGCTGGCGGCGCGACGCTGTCTGTCAGCAACGGGGCCACTTTCGCCTTGGGCCGTGGGCGCTACGCACCGCCGATCCCTTTGGCCTCTTTGAGGTGGAAGTCCGGCTGTCCGAGACAGAAGAGGTGATTATCCACCCGCCGATCGACAGCGCCCTCCCGATCCCGCTACCGGCGGGCCAGAGCAGCGGTCGCACGCGCGCACAGGAGCGGAGTTGGCAGGCGACGCTGAACGCCGCCGGCGTGCGCGATTACCGACCCGGAGACGCTGTACGCCTGATTCACTGGCGCACGTCGGCGCGGCGGGACGACCTCTACGTACGCGAATTTGATCTCGACGCCGCCGGCGATATCTGGCTCTTGCTCGACGCGCGAGCGGGCGTGCACCTGGGCAGCGGACCGGAGGGGAGCGAGGAAAAGGGGGTGCTGCTCGCCGCCAGCCTCGCCGGACGCGCCTTGCTGGAGAATCGCGCCATCGGCCTCGCAGCCTATGGGCAGACGCCGCAGGTGATTCCGCCCGCCCGCGGCGCAGGGCAGCAGTGGCGCCTGCTGCGCGCACTGGCGCTGCTCGACGCCGACGGCGACGTGGGGCTGGCGCGCGCCATCGAGGAGCTGGCCCGCGTAGCGCGCCGGGGGAGCGCAGTGGTGGTAATCACGCCCTCGGAAAACGCCGTCTGGCTACCGGCCCTGCTGGAGCTGGCGCGTGTGGGCCTCCGGGCAACGGTACTTCTGCTCGACCGGGCGAGCTTTGGCGAGGACGAGGCGACGGCTGCGGGCGGTAGCCGCGGGTTACAGCAGGCGATCCGCCGCCTGGGCTTTGCCTGCTACCTGATTCGGCAAGAGGATATTGACCTCCACGACAAGCCGGAAGAGCGCCGCGGCTTCTGGGAGTTCCGGACGCTGGCGACGGGAAAGGTGGTCGTGGTGAAACGACCCGGCGAGTAGGGGCCGGTCAGCGGTCGAGGCGCAGCCAGCCGTGGCTAAGGGCGTAGACGGCGGCCTGCGTACGATCCTGGCAGTGCAGCTTGCGCAGCACAGCGGTCATATGGTTCTTAACCGTCTGGTGGCTGATCCCCAATTCGAAAGCGATCTCGCGGTTGCTCATGCCGCGCGTCACGCATTCGAGGACCTCCATCTGCCGCGGCGTGAGAGGCTCAAAGATCTCCTCACCCTCCATCGGAAGGACCCCGGGCAGCCGCCCCAGCTTCTCTTCAACCCAGGCAACCATTTCTTCGTGTGTCATCACGCGCTCGCCCACAACGTAGTTCCCCTCGTTGACGGCAAGGATGGTGCGTACCAGCGCTGCCGGGCTGATGTCCTTGGCGCAGAAGGCGCTGGCGCCGGCGCGAAAGGCGTGGAAGACCTGCTCGGCATCGTCATAGCCGGTAATCATCACGCTTTTCGTATCCGGCTGATCATCCCGCAGGCGGCGCGACACCTGCAGACCATTGATCGTGGGGAGATTAATATCCAGCAGCACCACATCCGGCGCCAGCTCCTGCGCCAGTGCCAACGCACTTTCCCCATCAGCCGCCTCCCCCACCACCCGGAACAGGGGATCACTTTCCACCAGATCGCGCAGCCCCTGGCGGAACATCGGATGATCATCGACGATTAAGACAGTTATCGCGTTCATAGGGGGTACTCCTCTTCAACCGGCTACGTATACCTGAACCTATAACTCTTTTTTATACCCTGTCACATGCGAGCGCGCATCCTGTTGGCCTACACTGAGCTCACGCCCACCCGTCGGTGGGCGACTGATCTGCAACTAAAGAGACGATGAAGGAGACGGCGATGAAATCGATTTTTGCGCTCTTTGAGGACTTTGACAATGCTCAACAGGCGGTGCAGGCCCTTCTGCAAGATGGCTTTGAGGAAGAGCATATGAATGTGATCGTGCGCGCCGGGGTCGGCAAGGACTGGCTGCGCGATAACTTGGAGCACGCCGATCTGCACCGCGTCGACATCCGCAAGTCGGAGGAAGTGGGCCACAAGAGCGCCCGCGGCCTGGTCGCCTTGCTTGGCGGTGAGCAGGGGGTGCCGCTGCCCGGCATCGGCGATGTTCTGGCCGGCGGGGAGCTGGCAACGCAGATCGCCCAGAACGCCTCTGCCACCTGGGCGCCGGAAAAAGGCTTTAAAGATATTCTGGGGGAGCTGAACGTACCGGATGGTGTAGCCGACGCCTATCACGCCGGCATCAACGAGGGCGGCGTTCTCTTCTGGATTCGCACCGCCGACGACCGAGCCGCCGCCGCCGCCAATCACCTGCGCGCGGAGGCAGGAAAGCATGTGGCGGATTATGCCGGAAATGCGCCCCTGAGCTGATGCGGGGATAGAGATAGACAAAGAGAGTGGAGACAGAGACGAGCGATAGAGGCGAGAGGTGGATATGCAGTACGATGAATTTATTACACGGGTGCAGGAAGAGGCAGAGCTTGATGATCGCGAAGAAGCGGAGACGATCACCGAGGCGACGCTAGAGACACTGAGCGAGCGGCTGACGCGGATGGAGCGGCGCAACGTCATCGCAGAGCTACCAGATGAGCTGAAGGAGTTCCTCTGGAAGCGGGAGGAGACGACGCGTTTCCTGCTCGACGAATTTTACAACCGCGTCGCCGCCCGCGCCGACCTGCGTGCGCCGGAGGCGGTGCGGCGCAGCCAGGCCGTGATGACAGTGCTGATGGAGGCGATCTCGCCCGGACAGATCAACGCGGTCATGAACGAGCTGCCGGAGGAGTACCAGGAGATCTTTACCGGCATCCCGTACGGACCAGGATCGCCTTCCGCAGAGTAAGCAACGTCACCACCGTCTTGAAGGACCAGCAGGCACCCGGAGACTCTGTCCTCTAGGCAGGCTAGGCCAGCCACAAGTCCAGAGACGCAGCGTGCCCCTGTAGTTACAGTACAAGGAGCTCAACTCGGCCCCAGCCAAACATTCGTGGCTCGTACTCCGCCGCGCCCGAGAAGCGGCCAGGGCGCACAGCCCGTGCAAAAAGCCCAGCCCATAGCCAAAGTGAAGCGTCGCAAAGGCTACCGGAAATAAGTGCCAGCTCGAGCGATGCTCCCGTGCCTTGGAGAATGTCACCATAGCGACTACTTTGAACAGCAGCAATCACACGGCCAACGCGCGTCTCGCCCACCGTCCGGATAAGCCCGCCCACGCAGTCTGCGCCGGTCCTCTCGAGTTCCTCTACAGCGCGCCGGACATAGTCAGGCGCCAGCTCACAGTGCCCATCCACGCGAATGATGATTGCGCCGTTGGCGTGGCGGCGGGCAAGATTGAAGCCGGCTGCCGTTAATTGCTCCGGATTCTCTAGCACCCTTACCTCGCTCGGCGTCCTGGCGGCCATCTCCTGTGCCAGATCCGCGGTCCCATCAGTGGACATCGCATCGGCGACGAGAAGTTCCCGACAGTCTGAGGGACAGTCCTGCCGGAGCGGAGAGCCGAGGCTGCGCTCCAGAAAGCGCTTCTCATTGTAGGCCGGCATGATGATAGAGACAGCAGGGAGGGACCGAGCAGAATTCATGCGGCGTATCAGCACTTTTAGTTTGCGTTCAGCGTCCAAACGTAGACGCTAACAGCGTTTCCTGTACACTGCTCAGTCGCCGCCCGCTCGAGCAGACTCTACCTCAGCCCCGGTCTCGGCCAAAACGCGCTCCAACAGCTCGCGGATCAGGTGCGGCGGCTGGGCGCCGCTGAAGGCGTAGCGACCATCGACGACAAAGAACGGCACGCCGCTGATGCCCAGACGCTGTGCCCGCGCGACGGCGTCCACGACGTCCTCGCGGCCGGCGCCGGCCGCTAACTGCTGCCGCACGTCTTGCTCGTCCATCCCCTGCGCGGCGGCGATGGCGACCAGCGTCTCCAGGTCGCCGATGTCGCGGCCCTCCTCGAAGTACGCTCTATAAATGGCCTCGATCATTACCTCCCGCTCTGCATCTGGGGTGAACGCGATGAGCTGGTGGGAGAGCATCGTGTTGGGCGCCTTTTCAATCGCTTCAAAGTTAAAAGTAAGATCGACCGCCTCTCCGGCGCGGCGCGGCCCGTCGAAGAACTGCTCCGGCGAGATGCGCCCCCCGCCCTTTGCTGCCATGTAGGGCCTGAACGGGTAGCCTTCGGCTGGGATGGAGGGATTGAGGAAGAACGGATGGTAACTAACTGTTATCGGGGGCCCCTCCCACCCTTCCAGTGCCAGTTCCAGGTGCCGCTTGCCGATACGGCACCAGGGGCAGACCGTATCCTGATAGACGTCGATGTGCATGATGTTATCCTGATTTTCGCTTTTCAAGTTACCACTGCACCAGCGCGCCCTCTAACGTGAGACCGGGGCCGAAGGCCATCAGGACGGCGCGGTCGCCCGGTCGGGGAGTAGCGTGGCGGTGGATCTCGTCCAGGACAAAGAGGACGGTGGGGGAGGACATATTGCCGTACTGGCACAGCACGGCGCGTCCATGATCGAGCGCCCCTTCCTCCAACTCGAGCCGGCCCTCGATAAAGTCCAGAATCTTGCCGCTGCCGGGGTGCACGCCCCAGATGTCGACGTCGTCCCGCTCGAGGCCGTTGCGCGCCAGGAGACGGTCGACAAAGGGCCCGACGTTATCGGCGAGGATATCAGGGACGGCCGCGCCCAGCCCCATGCGGAAGCCGGTATCGGTGAGACGGAAAGACATCTGGTCCAGGCTCTGGAAGTCGGAGAAGGTCTCGAAGTCCACAAGATATGGTCCGCTCGTCAGGGGAGCGGCGTGTCCGTTACTGCCATTCTCCTGCGGCGACGCCTGGTCTGCCGCGCCGGCATTTGTCGGGCTGACCAGCACCGCCGCCGCCCCATCGGCGAAGAGGGCCGAGGTGACGGTATTCTCGATCGAGTCGTCGTCCGGCTGGAAGTGCAGCGAGCAGATCTCGAGCGCCAGCAAAAGGGCCATCCGGCCGGCACGCGCCGCCTCCGCCGCCCGCAGCAGGCCCGGCATCGCCCCGTAGCAACCCATGCCGAGGATCGTCGCCCGGCGCAGGTCGGGGCGCATCTCGAGGCGGTGCGCAAGCTGGAGATCCAATCCGGGCGTGTCGATGCCGGTACAGCTGACGACAATGAAGTCGTCGACGGCGTCGATCTGTAGCCCGGCATCTTCCAGGCACCGGGCGATGGCGCGCTCTGCCAGGGGCAACGCTTCCTGCAGGTAGCGCCGGTTCCGTGCCTCTGTGCTACGGGGACGCTGGTAGTAATCGCGCTCGACGACGACGTGGCGGCAGGTAATGCCGGTGTGCTGGAAAATACGCCGGGCCAGCCGGTTGGTGCCGAGAAAAGGTGCCAGAATCTCGTCGTAGATCTCCGTCTGCGTCAACTGCTGCTGTGGAACGGCGGTCCCCAGGCCGCGTATGGCGGCAGGAGCCGGCTGCTGCCTGCGTTCCCTCTGCTGCCAACCACCGCGCTCAACTCTTAGCTCGTCCATCGGCCTTCCTTATTCGTAAGGTTGCACAGGGTGCGCGGAGGGCGCACCAACGTCTACAATAGCACGAAAGCGTAAGAGCCATGTAAGCCAGCATACCGGAGTCGCGCCACGGGCACGATGCCCATGGTATTCTAATAGCTGCCGCCGTCAAGATAGCACCACGGCGCAAAGACGATCGCTGAGTACCGGAGGCTGAGGTGACCGAACGAAACGCTCCCCCGTTTGAGAGCAGGAGCAGGCTTCTCCCTAGCAGGAGCAGGCTTCTCTTTCTAATCCTGCTGCTGGCGCTGGCTGTGCAGCGGCTGCTGGAAATACGGCTGAGCCGCCGGCATGAGGAGGCGCTGGTGGCAGCCGGGGGACAGGTCCACGGCGAAGGGCAGTACCGGATCATGACCGCCCTCCACACCGGCTGGTTCGTCGCCATGATCGCCGAGCTTCTGGGACGGCGGCCTCGCTTTCGCCCATGGCTGGCGGCGCTGGCTGCGCCCTTGTTTCTGCTCGGGCAAGCGCTCCGCTACACCGCGATCCGCACGCTGGGCGAGCGCTGGACGACGACGGTCGTTACGCTACCGGGCGCGCCGCCGGTGACCCGGGGCATTTACAGCCACGTGCGCCACCCGAACTACGTGGGCGTTGTACTGGAGCTGGCGGCCTTTCCCCTCATGCACTCCCTCACCTGGACAGCTGCCCTATTTTCGCTCGCCAACCTGTTGCTTCTGCGGGCCCGCATCCGGCTGGAGGAGCAGGTGCTCGCGCGAGACAGCCGTTATCTCAGCCATCTCGGAGACCGACCGCGCTTCGTACCGCGGGCGGAAGGGGAGCGCCAGGAGGGCAGGCATGGTGACTGATTTCCAGCAGCTCGACGTCGCCATCGTCGGCGGCGGGCCGGGCGGGCTGGCGGCAGGCATCGTCCTGGCGCGGGCCGGGCTGCACGTGGCGCTCTACGAGCAGCGGGCGTTGCCGAGGGATAAAGCGTGCGGCGAAGGGGTCATGCCGCCGGGCGTGGCCCACCTGCGGGAGCTGGGCGTCCTCCAGCGGCTGGGGCGGCAGGAGCGGCACCCCTTCAGCGGCGTCCGCTTTCAGGCCGGTGCGGCGGGCGCCGACGGCGTCAGCGCCACGGCCCACTTCATCCCGCCACTGACGCAAGGGATGGGCATCCGGCGCACGCGCCTCTCGGCGGCGCTGCTCGCCGAGGCCGCCACCTGCGCCACGCTCTGCGTGCATCCGGAGACGGCAGCACAGGTGGAGGAGCGCGAAGCGGATGGCGTTCGCCTCCGTGTCTCCCGCCGCGGGGAGAGCGACCAGCAGGTGAGCGCCCGCCTCGTCGTCGGCGCCGATGGCCTGCGCAGCCGCGTGCGTGCCTGGGCTAACCTGAAGGCCGATGGGCGCCGCTGGCAGCGCTGGGGGGCGCGGCGCCACTTCCGGTTGCGCCCGTGGAGCGATTGCGTGGAGGTCATCTGGAGCCGTGACGGCGTGGAGGCCTATATCACGCCGACGGCGCCGGATGAGATACAGGTTGCCTTCCTGTGGGATAAAGAGCGCTACACGGCGCTGCGTGGGGGCAAGGATCTCTTCCCCTCGCTGCTCGCTGGCTTCCCAACCCTGGCGGAGCGGCTGCATCGCGCGCCGCAACTGGACGAAACGGCCGCGGTAGGGCCGCTGGAAGTGCGCACGCGCGGGGTGACTGCCGACGGTGTGCTGCTGCTCGGCGACGCCGGCGGCTACCTGGACGCGCTCACCGGCGAGGGGATCAGCCTCGCACTAGGCCAGGCGCTGGCGCTGCGGGAGACGGTCGTTCCCTTGCTGCAACAGAGCGAGGGCCCGCTCGCGCGCGAGCAGTTAGCCGCCTACGCCGCGGCCCACGCGGAGATCGTCCGCCCCTACTACACCTTCACCGCCCTCATGCTGCAGCTCAGCCGCTTCGGCCTGCTCTGGGAGAGCGCCGTCGCCGCCCTCGACGCTCGGCCCGACATCTTCCAGCGCCTGCTCGCCGCCAGTATGGGGCTGGGCGAGCCGCCGGGCGTAGGGGATTGGAGTGCACTGCTGGGCCACGGAATGGCGGCATTTGTGCGCCGGCGGTTGGCGGGGACAGGACAAAAAAAATGAGGTGGCCGGTGTAGCGGGGAGCTATCCGTGCCACCTCTGGGCGGGGAGCAATTGAGAGTATAGCAACTTAGGAAATAAATGCAAATAACAAGATTAGTTGTCCTTGGGGCAGGCGACCTCGGCAGCCGCGTCGCCCGCCTGTGGCTGGCGCGGAGCCCGCAGCAGGCGGTTGTGGGGCTGACGAAGACGCCGGCGCGGCACGAGGCGCTGCGCGCGCTGGGGGTGCAGCCGGCGACGGCGCGGGCGCGTGAGCTTTTGGCACTGCACGACGCGCTGCTGGTTGCCGTGCCGGGAACGGAAACGAAAGCGGAGGTGCTGACAGAACTGGCGGCTCTGCCGCCGCCGCGTCGTGCCGTCTTCGTGAGCACCACCGGCTACTACGGGACGCCGCGCGGCATGGTAAACGAAGAGACGCCCGCTGGCGCAACACGGCGCGCCCGGGAGATTGCCGATCTGGAAGCGCAGTTCCGGCGCTGGGCGGGTGCTGCCGGCGTAGTCATGCGCCTCGGTGGCCTCTACCGCCCGGGACGGGGGCCGATGGCGGCGCTGGCCCGCCGGGGAGACGCCTCCAAAAAGGCGCCCAACCGCCCGTTGCCCCTGATCCATTACGATGACGCCGCCTCTGCCGTGTACGCCGCCCTCCGCCGGGCGGAGGTCGAGCCGCTCTACCTGGCGGTCACGCCGCCCTGCCCTACCCGGCTCACCTTCTACAGCGCCGCCTGCGCTCGGCTGGCGCTGCCCCTGCCCGAATTCGCACCGCCGCTACCACACCCGCCGGCCCGCTTTGATGTTCGCCGCCTGCGGCGTGATCTGCTACCGGCGCCTGCTTACCCTCATTGGCAGGCGGCACTGGTGCAGGCAGAATGACGGAAGAAGGGGGAAGAAAAAAATGAGGTGGCCGGTGTCGCGGGGAGCGATCCGTACCACCTCTGGGCGGGGAGCAATTCCGACTATAGCAGTTTCCGAAGGGTATTGCAAGCGCAATTTCCAAAATAGGACGAAAGAGCTAGCGCCCGGCCGGAGGGGTGACAGAATCGCTGCATAATAACAGCATCAGGCAACGGGCTTGACAATATGCACGCACTATGGCATCATGTGACCGTTCACATCGAATGTGAGCGGTCACATTACCTGGCACCGCTCGCAGTTCGCACCTGTTCTGGCGCTGGTCCGCCTGTGGGGCTGCCGCCGACGCCCGTCGCCGTCGTGCGGTGAGGCGAGGTTGCAAGAGAGGAAAGGCCGTTCCGAAAGATGAGCAAGCCTGAACGCGTGACCATTCGTGACGTGGCTCGGCGGGCACAGGTCTCGCACCAGACCGTGAGTCGGGTCATCAACGGCAGCCAGCGTGTGCGACCGGAAACGCGCGCCCGCGTCGAGGACGCCATCGAGGCGCTGGGATACCAACCGTACGCGATTGCCCGCTTCATGGCCCGCGGACGCACCGGAACGCTGGCCTGCGTTGCTCCCAACCTCACCGACTACACCTTCGCCAGCATTATCAACGGCGCTGAGGAGGAAGCGCGGCGGCACGACTACTTCCTGCTTTCCGCCTCGGCCGGGAACGAAGAGACGTTCGGTGCCCTAATGAACGAGCTCGTCGCCAGTGGACGCACGGAAGGTGTGATAGTCCTGAACCCTTACGCGGACGAGCGCCACGCCCACCTGCCGCCGTCGTTTCCGGTGGTCTTTGCGGGGGCGCGCCCGCGGGAGGAGGCGGTGAGTTCCGTCGCCCTGGCGGACGTGGAGGCGGCGCGGCAGGCGACCACACATCTGCTCTCTCTAGGCCATCGCCGCATCGGCATGATCACGGGACCGATGGCCGAGGATTGCAGCCAGGACCGCAGCCAGGGCTACGAGCAAGCGCTGGCCGCGGCGGGACTGGAGGTAGACCCGGCGCTGATCGCGCCGGGTACGTGGCTGGCGCCATCTGGCTACGAAGCCTTCCGGAAGCTGTTCGGGCTGGCGATACCGCCCACTGCCATTTTTGCTCAGAACGACCAGATGGCTGTGGGGGTCCTGCGCGCGGCACGCGACGCAGGGCTGGCCCTGCCCGACGACCTGTCGGTCATCGGCGTCGACGATATCCCCTTAGCCGCCTATTTCTCGCCGCCGCTGACGACGTTGCGGCAGGAGTTCGCGGAAATAGGACGTCAGGCGGCGCGCCTGCTGGTGAAACAGGTGGAAGCGGACGGGGAGAGCAGTCGCCACCAGCACCGCCGGTTGCCGGCGGAGCTGGTGATCCGTCGAAGCACAGCACCACTGCCCGCCCTGGCACCGGCGGGAGATGGCGCGGTGTGAGAATCGTGTGTTTATTGTTTAGCAGAAGGAGATGAGAAGACCCATGAAACGCATTAGCCTGATCCTGTTACTGATCTTGCTCGCGCTGACGCTCGCTGCCTGTGGCGGTGACGACGCGCCGACGGTCGACGAAGTCGAAGTCGAAGACGTCGCCGAAGACGATATCGATTCCGAGACCGGCGAAGTCGTCGACGAAGGTGAGGATATCGCCGACGAAGATGTGACTGAAAGTGTCGACGAAGATATGGCCGAAGATGTGGCCGAAGATGTCGGCGAGGAAGTCGCGCTGCGCTGGCGGACGCGCCCCGATAACCAGGCCGAAATCGACGTATACCAGTCGATCAGCAACTCCCTCGACGACGAGCTCGAAGGTGCGACCCTGGTCTATGAGCCCGGCGGCAGCGAAACCTCGAGCTACCAGGACGTCCTGAAGACCGAGCTGGCGGCGGGCACCGCGCCGGACGTCTTCTGGATCCCCGGCACCGACATCGCCGATTTTGCGATGCGCGATCTGCTGCTCGACCTCAGCCCCTACGCCGAAGCTTCTGGTTTCGACGTGGAAGCGTTCTACCCTGGCCCAATGTTCCACCTGACCTACAACCCGGAGACGGATCAGACGGGGGAGGTCCTCTGGGGCCTGCCGCGTGACGTATCGACGTTCGTCCTCTACCTGAACATGGACCTGATCAACGAGGCCGGCGCGCCCGACCCGCGTGAACTGGCGGCTGCCGGCGAGTGGAACTGGGACAGCTTCCTGGAAGTCGCCACCATGGTCGACGCTCTTGGCGACGACATCTACGGCTACGGTCAAAACGCGTGGTGGGGTCCCTATGGCTACTGGATTAATGCGGCTGGCGGCGGCTTCTTCACGGAAGACCGCACCGCCTGCGCCCTCGATAGTGAAGAGTCGCTGGAAGGGCTGCGCTTCCTGCAGAGCATATACCAGGACTTTGACGTCGCCGTGCCCTACGGCGAAGACGCCGAGCCGCCCTTCCTGGCTGGCCGCGTCGGCATGTTCCAAAACGGCCGCTGGGCCACGCCCGCGATGCGCGCGAGCGCCGACTTTAACTGGGACGTTGTCAAGCTACCTGAAGGGCCGGCTGGCCCCAGCAACTGGCTGTTCTGGGGCGCCTACGTCGTCAACGCGAACACCGAACATCCCGAAGCTGCCTGGGAGTTGGTGCAGGCCCTGACGACGGCTGAGACACAGGCGCAGGTGGCGGAGCTGGGAGCCAACATTCCCAGCCGGGTCAGCGAAGAAGCGCTCGACGCTTTCCTGACCTATTCACCGCCTGCCAACAACCAGGCGTTCCTGGAGGGACTGGCCGAGAACCCGGCGACCGAAGGTCCGCTATGGCAGGGAAGCTGGCCAGAGTTCGACGCTGTGATGTCGCCTGCCCTACAGGCCGTGCTCACAGGCGAAATAACAGTTGAGGAGTTTGCCGACAGCGTCTGCGTCGAAGCCGACCGCACCTTTATCTCGGGTAACTGACGGCGACCCGGCTCAGAGACCGAGCGGAGCCACCCACTCCGGGTTGGCTCCGCTCCATCCTTCAGCATCGAGAGGAACTCTATGGCGACAACCGCAGTAGACGGAGCGAGCGACCGACAACAGGGGGCGGTGGGCTGGCTGCGTGCCGCAGTCGCCTGGCATCTCTTCTTAGCGGTGGCGGCTGCCGCCGGCGCGCTCTATCTCGTCCAGGCCCCGTGGCCTGAAGCGACCTGGGCACGCCTGCTCGCAGTCGCAATCCTGCTCCTGACCATAGTCGGCAGCGGCGCCGCCGCCGTTCTTACCTATCGCCGTCGGCATGCCGGTCGCACGCTGTCCCTGGCCCTCAACTACCTCGGCGCTCTCACCACCGCCGTTCTTCTGCTGCACCTCGTGGGCACCTTTCTCGCGATTGATGCCCTGGCCGCCAACTTCGCCCGCGGCATCCCCTGGCTCGTACTGCTGGTCGTGGGCCTGCTGGTTTACAATTCGGGCGGCGCGCTCCATGACCGTGTGGCACGGACGCGCCGGGAGTGGATCGGACGCGCCCTGGCATGGTTCTCCGCGCTTGCCTTTCTCTTTGCCGTGGGGCTACTCACCGCGCTCCAGGCGGTAATCGCTCGCCTGGTGGACAGTCCGGCATTGCTGGCCCTGCTGGCAGCCGCCCTCCTCTTCGGCGTCATGGCGTGGGCGCTGTGGCGGCAGCCAGCTGCCGACGCCTTCGATACGACGAACGCCCAGTCCGAAATGCTACAGGGCTATCTCTTCCTTTCGCCAAACCTGCTCGGCTTTCTGATCTTCTTCGCCGGTCCTTTGCTGTTCAGCCTCTACGTAAGCTTTACCGATTCTGATGCGTTTGGCAACGCGCAGTGGATCGGACTCCAGAATTACGCTGAGATCGTCAACATCACGTTGCAGCCACTGGAGAGTGCGGACCAGCTCGTAACCCAGGTCCTGGATACCGATACCTATGTCGAGCTGACGCGCTTCTCTATTCTCGGGCGGCACTATGTGGTCGGCGCGCAGGATAAGCTGTTCTGGATTGCACTTGGTAACACTCTGCAGTACGTGCTGATGGTCGTCCCGCTGAGCGTGATTCCGGCCCTCTTTCTGGCTAACCTCCTCAACAGCAAGATCCCGGGTATGAAATTTTTCCGCGCAGCCTACTTTTTGCCCAGTGTGGCTGCGGTCGTCGGCATCGCCCTCATCTGGCAGTGGCTCTACAACGCCACCGTGGGCTACATCAACTACTTTATTACCACCGCCGTCAACTTTGCCAATATGTTCCTGGGTCTGGCCTTAACCGATCCCCAGATCCGGTGGACCTCCAGCGCCGACACTGCTCTGATCGCCGTCGCCATCATGGCGGCCTGGCAGATGCTGGGGTTCAACACGATCCTCTTCCTCGCCGGCCTGCAAAGTATTCCCAATACGCTTTACGAAGCCGCTATCGTAGACGGCGCGGGCTCGTGGTCGCGCTTTACGAAAATTACGCTGCCCTTGCTCGCCCCAACGACGTTCTTCGTCCTGGTGACGACCCTCATAAAGGCAATGCAGGCTTTCGAGGAAGTGTTTATTTTGATGGGTATGAATCCCACCGGCCCCGGCAACTCGACACTGACGATGGTCCTCTACCTCTATCAGAAGGGGTTCCAGCGCTTTGACCTTGGGTACGCGTCGGCGCTGGCATGGGTCCTCTTCCTCCTTATTTTTGGCCTGACTCTGGTCCAATTCCGCCGCCAGCGCGCCGGCGGCAGCACATTCGACATGTAGCCGTCCGCCCCACGGAGAGAATCATGATCCAGTCTCAAAAGAGTCGCGACTATCTGCAAAACCTCGCCGTTTACGCCGTCCTCACCTTTTTTGCGTTCGTCATGCTCTTCCCATTTATCTTCATGCTCAGCACCTCCTTCAAAACGCCGAAGGATACCTTCCGCTACCCGCCGCGCCTGCTGCCGCGAGCGCCCATCACCGTCCCCGTCGAGGGATTTGAAGAGGAACTGCCCCTCTATCATGTAACGCTCGAAGGCGAACAGGAGGAATTTGCCCTGGTCGAGAGCAGTATCCGTATCGGCATTTACGCGCCACCTGCCGCGCCTGAGCAGACTGTGGAGCGCCCGGTCGCGGAGGTGCGCCCCACGGGCGGCTTCATGGACCCCGAGACGACAACGTTCGGCGGGGAAGAGGTCCAGCTCTACGACGTGGAGGTAGAGGGGGAGGCGGTGCCGATGGTCCAGGTCGGGCAGACTGCGCTGGGGCGGTTTGTCGATCCCCAGAATCCCGAGCGCGAGGTCCTGCGCAACGTGCGGCTCAGCGAGCCGGTAGAAGTGCTGACGGCCCGCCCGGAGAACTACGAAGAAGTGATCGAGCTGCAAAATATGGACCGTAGCCTCACCAACACGATCCTCGTCACCCTCGCCGTCGTGCTGGGCACCCTGGCAACGAGCGTACTCGGCGGCTACGCTTTTGCGCGTCTGCGCTTCCCCGGCCGGGACAACCTGTTCGTTCTTTATCTGGGCACCATAATGATCCCGTTTGTCGTGCTGGTTACCCCAATGTACCAGCTCATGGTCGCCATTGGCTGGGTCGACCGGGTCGTGAGCCTGATCATTCCCTGGATTTTCAGCGCCTACGGAACCTTTTTGATGCGCCAGTTCTTCATCACGGTTCCGCGCGAGATTGAGGAAGCGGCCCTTATCGATGGCGCAAGCCGGCTCCAGATTTTGCGCCGCATCTTTCTGCCCGCCAGCACGCCTGCGCTGGCTACCCTGGCGACGTTCACCTTTCTCTACGCCTGGAACAGCTTCTTCTGGCCGCTGGTGGTCATCAACACCGGCAACACCGATAATCATGTGCTCACCCTCTCCCTCAATGTATTGCGCGGACGCGCCTCGGACAGCCCGAACCTGATCCTCGCCGGTGCGGCGATCGCCATCCTGCCGCCGATGCTCGTCTTTATCCTGGGTCAGCGCTTCTTTGTTGAGAGTGCAACCAGCAGCGGGCTGAAAGGCTGAAAACTCTGTGCGCCCCTACGACGCCTACATCTTCGACCTCGACGGCACAGTTTATCTGGGAGACGCGCTGCTTCCGACGGCAGGAAAAACGATCCGCCATCTGCGCGACCGCGGAGCGCGCACTGTCTTCCTCAGTAACAATCCCACACGCACCCGCCACGACTACGCGGCACGGCTCGAGCGGCTGGGGCTGCCAACGCCGGTTGAAGACGTCGTCAACAGCTCGGCGGTGATGGTCCATTTTTTGCAACAGCGCCAGCCGGGCGCCCGCCTCTTTATCGTCGGCGAGCCCTCCCTGCAGGAAGAGCTGCGCCGCGCCGGCTTCACCCTCACCGACGAGGCCGCGGAGGTGGACGCTGTCATCGCCAGTTTCGACCGCACCTTCGCCTATTGGAAGCTACAGACGGCGTTCGACGCCATTCGCGCCGGGGCGCGCTTTTTCGCCACCAATGCCGACCGTTTCTGCCCTGTCCCCGGCGGCGGCGAGCCGGACGCCGCGGCGATGATCGCCGCCATCGAGGCCTGTACCGGCGTGCAGGTGGAGACAGTTGTCGGCAAGCCGTCCCACCACATGGCGGAAGCGATCCTCGACCGGCTGGGCCTGCCCCCCTCCGCCTGCCTGATCACGGGCGATCGGCTGGAGACGGACGTACAAATGGGTCTGGAGGCAGGCATGGACGCCGCACTCGTGCTGACCGGCGCCACCGATGAAGCGGCGCTGGCAGACTCGCCCATTCAACCGACCTACGTCATCCAGCATCTCGCCGACCTTTTGCCCACCGCCGTAGAGGAGATCGATGGCCTATCTTCTGGGAATTGACCAGGGCACCAGCGGCACCAAGGCACTCGTGGTCGATGCAGAGGGAGCCGTCTGTGGCTACGCCTACCGCGCGGTCGATCGTCTGTATCCCCGGCCCGATTGGGTGGAGCAAGATCCGCGTTCAGTGGCGCGCGGCGTCGCGGAAGCCACCGCCGAGGCTATCAGCCGGGCGGGCATCCATCCGCGCGAGCTGACGGCTGCCGGCCTTACCTGCCAGCGCAACACCATCTTTGCCTGGCAGACCGCCAGCGGCGACGCCACCCCCATCGGCAATGCCATCACTTGGCAGGATATGCGCACTGTACAGCTACTGCCGGAGCTGGCAGTCTGGGAGGCCAGCCAGGGGGAGCGGGACATGGTGCGCCGCCGCCTGGGCTACGGGCCGGGCCCCTACGTCGCCGCTCTGCACCTGCGCTGGCGCCTGGAAAACGACCCGGAGCTGCGCGCCGCCGCCCATCAGGGCGACCTGCGGCTGGGCCTCAGCGCCGCTTGGCTGCTGGCGGCGCTGGGACGGCCCAGCGGGCACCGCATGGACCGGAGCCTTGTCCAGGCGACCGGCCTCTATGATTTCCGCGCCGACGCCTACTGGTCCGAATGGCTCGAGTGGCTCGGCGTGCCGCTGGACGCGCTACCGGAACCGGCCCCAACTCTGGATGAATATGGCGTTCTTGAAATCGGCGACGCACAGGGACGCACCGCTTCCGTCCCTGTACTGGCAATGATCGGCGACCAGCAGGCTGCTCTGTACGGCCACGACTGCCGCCGGCTGGGCCACGCTGCGTGCACCCACGGAACAGCGTCATACGTCAAGCTGTTTCTGGACCGGCAGATGCCGGATACGCCCGAGGTGGATCAGTTATTCGCCTGGGATACTGGCGCCGGGCAGACCTACTTGCTCGAGGCCAGCACCACCGTAACCGGCGCCGTCGTACGTTGGCTTCGGGAAGACCTGGGTTTCTTTGACGATTATGCCCGGCTGGAGCAGCTGACGCGCGCGGCGGGTGACGCCGGCGGTCTGCTCTTCGTGCCGGCCCTGACCGGTCTAAACGCCCCCTACTACGATCCGGGCGTACGCGGAACGTTGCTGGGCCTGACGCTGGGGCATACGCCCGGGCACATGATGTTTGCCTTTATGGAAGGCGTGGCCTTCCAGGTGCGCGACATTCTAGAAACGATTTATGCTGGCGCGGGCGTCGAGGTGCGCCAGCTGCTGGTCGGCGGCGGGCTCAGCGCCAGCACGCTGGCGAACCAGATTCAGGCCGACCTGCTGGGTATCCCCGTGCGTCGGCCCAGCTTCAGCGAGACCACCGCGTGGGCCGCGGCGCTGCTCGCCGGCCTCGGCGCGGGCGTGTGGCGGGGGGAGGAGAGCCTTCCCCCCCTGCCCGGCGACTACACCATCTTTGAACCACAGTATGAGCGTGCAACCCGCGACGCAGCCTTCGCCCGCTGGCGGCGGGGCGTCGCGCTCGCCCGGCAGTGGGGCGCTCAGCAGCATAACTCATGATGAAGTTTGGCGTTTGCTACTATCCTGAGCATTGGCCGGAAGCGCGCTGGGCGGAGGACGCACGGATGATGCGTGAGGCCGGCCTGGAGATAGTGCGTATTGGCGAGTTTGCCTGGAGCCGCATGGAGCCGGCAGCGGGGGCCTTCGATTGGGCGTGGCTCGACCGCGCCGTGGCCACTCTGGCGGGAGCCGATCTCCAGGTCGTTCTCGGCACGCCCACCGCCACCCCACCCGCCTGGCTTACTGTCTCCAACCCCAAGACGCGTATCGTCGGGCGGGACGGCAGGCGACGGGCCCACGGCAGCCGCCGTCATGCGTGCCTCAACAGCAGCCTGTACCGGAAGCACACCGTTCAAGTGGTGGAGGCGTTGGCGCGGCGTTATGGCGGTCACCCCGGCGTCGTCGGCTGGCAGATTGACAACGAGTGGGGTGGCGGCTCCTCCGCCTATTGCTACTGCGAGAATTGCGCCCGCGCCTTCCACCGCTGGTTGCAAGAGCGCTACAGCTCACTTGCTGCGCTCAACGAGGCGTGGGGCACGGTGTTCTGGTCCCAGAGCTACGCTCGCTGGGATCAGATCGAGCCACCCGGCGACCAGATCGACAAGCCCAATCCCAGCCACCTTCTCGACTACTATCGCTTTGCCACGGCAAGCGTGCGCGAATATCAGTCATTACAGGGGGACATTCTGCGCAATCTGGCTCCCGGTCACTTCGTGACGACGAACTTCATGGGCCTCTTCCCGGACCTGGACCAATTCGAAATCGCCGAACCACTTGATTTTGTCAGCTGGGACAGCTACCCGACCGGCAACGCCGATCGCTGGCGGAAAATGCTCCAGCCACCCGGCGACGACGACGCGAAAGCTGATCCTTTCGCGGCCGATGTGGGCAATCCGCACATCACGGGCCTGGCCCATACCCTGACGCGCAGTCTCAAACAGGCAGCGTTCTGGGTTATGGAACAGCAGGCCGGTAGCATTAACTGGGGGCGCGTGAATCCCGGCATCCGCGATGGCACGCCCCGCCTCTGGACCTGGCACGCCGTCAGCCACGGCGCCGACACCGTCGTCTATTTTCGCTGGCGCGCCACCCGCTTCGCCCAGGAACAGTACCACTCCGGCCTGTTGCACCACGACGGGCGGCCTGCCGTCGGTTACCGCGATCTGCAGCGCCTGAAGGCGGAGATGGATCAGCTGGAGCAGGTGGCGGCAGGCGCGCACCGGGCGCAGGTAGCCCTACTCTTTGATTTCGAAGATCTGTGGGCGCTGTCAATCCAGCCACACCGCCACGGCTTTCACTATCTCCAGGCCTTCTTTGTTTTTTACCGCGCGCTGGAACGCATGGGCATCGACGTCGACATCGTATCGCCGTCCGCGATCGGCGACCGCTACCGTCTGCTCCTGGCGCCGTCGCTGCATCTTGCGGACGAGACGCTCGCCGCGCGGCTGGCGGAGCAGGTACGCGCAGGCGCGCACCTGCTGCTCGGCATCCGCAGCGGCGTTAAAACGCGCTCCAACCTCATCGTCGACGCTCCCCTGCCCGGACCTCTCAGCGAGCTGGCGGGCGTCACCTTGCGCGCCTGGCAGGCGCTACCCGACGGCGCGGCGCTGCCGCTGAGCGGCACGCTGCCGGGGCTAGAAGGAGGCGCGGCCTTCTGGGCAGAGGCCCTGCAGCTGGATGATTCCGATCCTGAGGGCGCGCGAGCCCTGGCCCATTACACCGCCGAAAGTAGCCGTCACGCGCCGGACGAGTACGACAGCGCCCCCGCGCTGTCGCAAAGGAAGGTCGGCGCGGGGTGCGTGTACTACCTGGGCTGGATGCCCTCGCCCGACCAGGCGCAGGCACTGCTGGCCTTCCTAGCCGAGAGGGTGGATGTGGAGCCGGTGGCTTCCCTCCCCGCAGGCCTGGTCGCGCGCCGGCGCGGCGACCGGGTCATCCTCATGAACTTTACTGACAGGGCGCTTGTCGCTCGTGTCGGCGGTTACCCGACAGAGGTCGCCGCCCGGGACGCGATCGTGGTCCCGGCAGCTCCCTGATTACCCCCTACGAGAGAAGAGGCCTATGGCTACAATCGTCTTTATCGGCGCCGGCAGCACCGTCTTTACGCGCAAGTTAATCGGAGATCTTCTACGCTTTCCCGAGCTCGCCGGCTCAAACATCGTCCTGCACGACATCGACGCCCGGCGGCTGGAGACGTCGGAGCTGGTTGCCCGGCGCGCGGCGGAAGTGATCGGCGGCTCGCCTACTATTCGCACGACGACCGATCGACGTGCTGCACTCGACGGGGCGGACTATGCAATTTGCCTCATCCAGGTCGGCGGCTATGAGCCGGCGACGCTCATCGACTTCGAGGTGCCCAAACGGTATGGCCTGCGGCAGACAATTGCCGACACGCTCGGCATCGGCGGTGTCATGCGCGGTCTGCGCACGCTCCCCGTTCTGCTCGATATGTGCCGTGATATGGAGGAGCTCTGCCCCGATGTCACGTTCCTGAACTACGTGAACCCGATGGCAATCAACTGCTGGTCCATCGACCGCGCGAGCTCCATACGCACCATCGGGCTCTGCCATAGCGTGCCCCGCACGGCGGGGGAACTGGCGACCGATCTGGGCCTACCCGCCGAGGAGCTAACCTATCTCGTCGCGGGCATCAACCACATGGCCTTTTTTCTGCGCCTGGAACACGAAGGGCGCGACCTCTATCCCGCCCTCTTTGACGTGATCCGCCAGGGGCGCGTGCCGCCGCAGAATCGCGTGCGCTACGACATGCTCACCCGCCTCGGATACTTCGTCACCGAATCGAGCGAACACTTCGCGGAGTACGTGCCCTGGTACATAAAGCAGGAGCGGCCGGAGCTAATCGATCGCTACAACATTCCCCTGGACGAGTATCCGCGTCGCTGCCGCGACCAGATAGCCGACTGGGAACAACTGCGCCAGCGGCTGGTAGCAGGAGATGAACCGCCGCAGCCGGAGCAGAGCGAAGAGTACGGCCCTCTGATTATCCACAGCATGGAGACGGGGCAGCCGCGCGTCATCTATGGCAACGTGCCCAACCGCGGGCTTGTTGACAACCTGCCCCCCGGCTGCTGTGTGGAAGTCCCGTGCCTGGTCGACGCCAACGGTGTGCAGCCCGTTCGCGTTGCTGCGCTCCCGCCGCAACTTGCCGCACTGATGCAGACCAACATTAATGTGCAGGCGCTCACGGTGGAAGCCGCGCTGACCGGTCGGCGTGATCATATCTATCACGCCGCGATGCTCGACCCCCATACTGCTTCGGAGCTGACCCTCGACGAAATATGGGCGCTGGTCGACGATCTGATCAACGCCCATGGCAGCTGGCTCCCGCAATTCGCTGCGCACAGCACTTGACGGCGCTGGCCAGCATACCGTTTGCCACTCTACCTCATCGCCTCGGCATAACCAGGCGGACAGCCGGAGCAGCCCCCACTCATTGGTCCTACGGTAGGAAGTCTCACTCAGCGGGCAGGTGCGCGCCGATATGGAAGGCAACCGCGTCCATCGGCGCCACCTCCAGCGCCATCTGCCCCGCGCCGTCCACTTCGAAGACGGTGCCCGCGCACTCTCCCCCATATGCCGCCAGCGCGTCTACTCCCGCTTCGACCACGTTACAGTAAGCGCCCGCCGGCAGGCTCGTCTGGAAGGTGCGCTGCAGGGGCTGGTCGGAGGCATTGATGACGACGAAGCCCAGTTCGCCGCGACCGAAGGCGATCTGATCGCGATTGTTGCTCCACCAGTCGCTGACGAAGAAGTTGGGAGCAGTGAAGTTGTGAAAGCCAACCATGCCGGCGATGGCGGGCCAGCGATGTTCGCAGACCCACTCCTCAAAGCAATCGGGATCTGGCCCATCGTCCGCTCCGTCGTAAACGGGGTCAGTGTCTGGCCCCTCTCCCGGCGGACCGGCGTCAGTATCCACAAAGGGGTAGCTGGACATGACGCGCGGGTAGCCGTAAGGGTAGGAGAGGGTGAAGATCTGCGCCAGCCGGTAGAGCTCCGGCGTCTTGTGCGTGATTACATTGCCGCCGGCACCGTGACCGCGCTGGTTGTCGTGGTTGTCCACGAAGACCACAGCTTCGGTGCTCGGCAGGAGCAGGGTTGACTCGTTGAGGTCGCGCAAACCGGCCAAATTTCCGCCGCTGAAGGCGCGCGCCAGACGAAACCCATAGTTGAATTCCGTTACATCGCCAATAAACGTGTACTCCTCCGCCTGTATTGGCTCCCGGGCGACATCGATCACCTCCTGGTAGATGTAGGGCTCGCCGTCGAGGCGGGAGACGATGGCGGCGATATCTTCTGGAGCCATGTGCTTGGCAGCGTCGATACGGAAGCCGGCGACGCCGAGGCTGATGAGGTCATTGAGGTAGGCGGCAATGGTATCGCGAACTTCTTCGCTCCCAGTATTGAGATCGGCGAGGTTGAGCAGCTCACAGGTCCGGACCTGCTCCGGATCGTTATAGTTGACGATGTCGTCGTTGGGCGTTATGCCACAGTGATGGAAGTCCTCGTAGTCGTAGAGCCCAGGATAGTCGAAGTGGGTGAAACGGGTACCTGCGGAGCCGATCCCGCTGCCCATGCCGCTCATGTGGTTGATCACGGCGTCCACATAGATGTCGACCCCCACCGCGTCGCAGCGGGCAACCATATCGGCGAACTCCTCGCGCGTGCCGCTGCGGCTCTCTATTTGGTAGCTGACCGGCTGGTAGCGCTGCCACCACGGGTAGCCACTCGCCAGCAGATGCTCCTGCGGCGGCGACACCTGGACGGCGACGTAGCCCGCCGGGCCGAGGAAATTCTCGCATTCCTGCGCAATGTCGGTCCACAGCCATTCGAAGAGGTGGACGAAAATGGTGCGCGCCGGGAAGGGGGGCGGCCCCGGCTCGGGTGCGAGATTGGGATCGTCTGTGTCGCCCACATCTTCTTCGATGTCGCCGACACCTTCTTCGAGGTCGGCCTCATCTTCATTATCTTCCAGGATCTCATCTTCCACGACGTTATCGACGGTAGTGTCCGGGATTTCTCCTTCTTCCTCCGGGTCGCAGGCGGCAACCAACGTCATCAGGAGTGTAAGCAGAAGAGCAAAGCGCAACAATTTCGACATAGGGGACTCCTTTCGTCATCATCTGATAGCTGAATTAT
>JAWVYW010000031.1:0-28685 GCA_033722535.1 Promineifilaceae bacterium (SeqCode) | reverse complement strand
GAGATCTTAAAGCCGAAGCCGACAAGCACCAGCGTCGCCGCCAGCAGGAAGACCGCGCTTACCTCCGCCGGCAGCTCGCCCGCATTCAACACCAGCGAGGCCACAGCGTAGATATTACTCTGCGCCGTAATGCCGTAGATGAGGCTGAAGCCGTAGAGCATGACCGCCGAGGCAAAGGCGCCGTAGACGAAATATTTCATCCCTGCCTCGGTCGAGCGACGATCGTCGGTGAGGAAACCGGCCAGGATATAAAGCGGGATGCTCGCCGTTTCCAGCGCCAGAAAGAGCATGATCATATCGGCGGAGGCGGCCATCAGGCTAAAGCCCAGCGTCGCCGTCAGCAGCAGGGCAAAATATTCGCCCCGCTGCAGGGCGGCGACGTCGAGCGAGATGAGGCTAATCAGAATAAGGCTGATGAGGAAGATGACCCTGAAGACGAGCGTCACCAGGTCATGGCGGATCATGCCCCCCCACAGCAGGGGGCCCTGCAGGTCCGGCTGGTCGAAGAAGAGCCACACGCCCAGGGTGAGCAGCAGAGCAATGGTGCCGCCCCACGCCGTCAGGAGACCCGTACGCCGCCGTTCGGCCGGCGGCACAAGGCGATCGTAGGCCAAAACGGCGACAATCAGGATCAGAAGCGTGATCTCCGGCACAAGGGCCAGAACGTGAGCGGTCCAATCTAGCTGGGTCGTCAAGAGGTACCTCCCAGGAGAGCAAAGAGTTGGACGGCAGAAGAGTGAACGGAGTCGACAACCGTCCCCGTCTCCATGACGTCGTTAAGGCGCTCGACCACGGGAATCATGCCCGCTTCGACGATGGGGGCGATGACGATGGGAAAGACGCCGATTACAATCAGGATAGTGGCGAAGCCGGCGAGCGTCAGCTTGTCGATGGCCAGCAGCGGCCGCATGTCGTGCCACTTCTCCGGCTCATACTCTCCGAAGAAGACGCTCCCGATGGCGCGCAAGATGTATGCTGCGGTGATGACAATACCGAAGACGGTGATAATAGCCAGAATAGGGTAGAAGTTCTCCGGGTTCAGGCCCAGGAACGTCCCTTCCAGATCCAAGGCGCCGCCGCGCCAGACGCCGAGAAAGATGGGGAACTCGGCCACGAAGCCGGAGAGGCCGGGCATGCCCATCGACACGAGGCCGCCGATGGTGAAGGCAACCACCGTCCAGGGCAGTGCTTTGGCCATACCGCCAAGCGCGCGCATGTCACGCGTGTGGGCGCGATCGTAAATCATGCCCACGACGGAGAAGAAGAGCGCGGTCATGATGCCGTGGCTGACCATCTGAATGCCAGCGCCGGTGAAGCCGTAGATGTTCATGGCGGCAAAGCCCATTGTCACGAGGCCCATGTGGCTGACGCTGGAGTAGCCGATCAGGTACTTCATATCGTCCTGGCGCATGGCAATCAGCGCGCCATAGATGACGTTGACCACCGTAAAGAGAATGATAAAGGGCATCCAGAAGACGGTGCCCTCGGGCAGCAGATGGATGCCGACGCGCATCGCGGCGTAGGCCCCTAGCTTCATGAGCACGCCGGCGTGAATCATGGACACCGCCGTGGGCGCCGCTACGTGGCCATCGGGAGACCAGTTGTGGAAGGGCCACAGGCCCGCCAGTACGCCAAAGCCCATGAAGATGGGCAGGAAAGTCCAGATCTGGAGGTCACGGGCGAAATCGGTCTCCGCCCACACCCGCAGGTCGAAGGTCAGCTCCTGTCCCAGGTCGGGGAGCTGGAAGTAGAGGACCAGGAAGGGCACCAGGGCGATAAAGCTGCCGACCAGCAGGTAAAGCGTGAGCTTCATCGCCGCGTACTCGCGCGTCTTCTCCCAGCCCCAGATGACGATCATCACGTACATCGGCAGCACAGCCAACTCATAGAAGAAGAAGAGCAGGAAGCCATCCACGGCGACGAAGACGCCCTGGACGCCGGCGACAAGCAGCATGAAGAAGGCAAAGAACTCCCGCGGGCGATCCTCAATGCCCCATGAGATAAGCACGCCGCCCACGCCGACGAGCGCAGTGAGCAAGACCAATGTGGCGCTGAGGCCGTCGACGCCGACGATGTAGTTGATGCCGATTGTGGGAACCCAACTCACCTCTTCAACAAATTGGAGCGCTTCTCCTTCGCGCCAGACGGTGAGGTCAACCGTGTCCATGATGGCGTAGTAGCCGACGTAGACATAGGCCGCCAGCAGCAGACCGATGAGCATGAACGCCAGCGCCAGCATGCGCGCATTTTCTTTGCGCTCCTCCGGCAGCAGCAGGATGATCACCGCCGCCAGGAAGGGCGAAAGGGCGATAACGGAGAGAAAGGGGAATTGGAAAGCTTCCATAACTAACCGAATATCCTTGACACTGTATCGTTAATGATTGCCACGAGCCATTGGGGCCAGACGCCCAGACTGAGCATCAGCGCCATCAGCGGCCAGATTACCAGGTGCTCGCGCAGCGTCATGTCTTTCAAGCCGCGCCACTCCGGCAGGAGCGGGCCGTGCAGCGTCTGGCCAATGCCTTTGAGAATGTAGGCGCCGGTCATCAGCAGACCGAGCATCGAGAGGGCGACGACGACGGGGAAAACGCCCCAGGCGCCGCGGACAATCATAAATTCGCTCACGAAGCCGTTCAGGCCCGGCAGGCCCAGCGAGGCCATACTGGTGAAGATGAGGATCGCTCCGAACGCCGGCAGAACCGACCACAGGCCGCTGTACCGCTTCAAATCGCGCGTGTGGGTTCGGTCGTAGACGACGCCGACGAGGAAGAACATACCGGCCGCCGAGAGGCCGTGGTTGAACATCTGGAAGACGGCGCCGCTGGTGGCGATAATGGCGTCGCGGCTATAGGCGTGCCCGGCAGGCAGTGCAACGCCCTGAGCAAACTCAAAGCCGTAGACGGCGGCCATGACCGCGATGCCTAAGACGACAAAGCCCATATGGTTGATCGACGAGTACGCGACCAACCGTTTGAAATCCCACTGCCCATAGGCGGCAAAGCCGCCGAAGACAATGCTCAACATTCCGAAGACGGCGAGGACACCTGCCGTGATATATGCCTCCTCCGGAAAGAGGGGAATGACGAGGCGAATAAAGCCGTACGCGCCCAGCTTCAGCAGGACACCGGCGAGGATCATCGAGCCGGCGGTCGGCGCCTGGGTGTGGGCGTCGGGGAGCCAGGTATGGAAAGGCCACACCGGCACCTTGATGGCAAAGGCGATGACGAAGAGCACGTAGGCCACTGTCTTGACCAGATCGACCGGCAATCCCGTCCCCGGCAGCACCCCCTCGGTCAGAGGCACCCACTGCTCCATCAGCAGCGGAATGTCGAAAGTGCCGGCGGCGAGGCCGATAATCTGAATCGAGAGCAGGAGCCCGAGGCTACCCGCCATGGTATAGATGAAGAACTTAAAGCTGGCGTACTCCCGGTCGGCGCCGCCCCAGAGGCGGATGAGGAAGTACATGGGCACCAGGCCGATTTCCCAGAAGACGAAGAAGATGAGCAGGTCGAGGCTGGCAAAGAGACCCAGCATTCCCGTCTCCAGGAAGAGGAAAAGGACCATGAACATCTTAACCCGCTCCTCGATGTTAAACGAGGCCAGAATGGAGAGCGGCGTCAGGATGACGGTGAGCAGGATCAGCGCCAGGCTGATGCCGTCGATGCCGACGTGGTAACTGGATCCGATGGCGGGGAACCAGGGTAGTATCGTCTCAAAGTGGAAGCCCGGCAGAGCGCGATAGTTGGCTGCCCAGTCGAACCATAGGAAGAGGGTCAGCGCCAGGGGCACCAGGCTTAAAACGAACGACAGCCGGCGGATCAGACTTTCCTCGTCGTCCGGCAGCAGGAAGATAAAGAGCGCTGCCACCAACGGCCAGAAGATGATTACCGAGAGGAGATTCTCTTGCAGGAATTCCATAAAGACTCCAACAACTGACAAAAGTCAGCCCCGGGCCAGCGTGGGCCGGGGCGGGCATCAAAGATTGCTTAAAAGGGTAAGATCACATTTATCCAGACGTTGTTCCACCACTCGAAGACGGGGTTGAGCACGTCAAAGTTGATCGCCAGGATCAGGATGGCAAGCACCGAGGCGATGCCGGCGCTAACCAGCACGTACTCCTGCAGCTTGCCGCTCTGGATGGTGCGCATCTCGCGCGACATGTCGAGGAAGCCATCTTTGACGGCGTCCACGCCATCGCTGATGACCGTCTCCTCGAACCCCTTGAAGTAAGCGCCGACGCCATAGACGCCGCGGCCGATGAGGTGCAGCGTGCCATCGATAAGCCCCTTGTCTACCAGCTGATAGACGACGGTGTCGGAGAAGTACTCCACCGGCTCGACAAAGACGGCGTGGTAGAGCTCGTCCCAGTACCACTTCCAGTAGAGGAAGTCCCAGACCGGGCCGAGCGGCTCTTCCATGGGGTCGGGCTCGCCGGCCGCCAGGGGATCGCGCCCGTAGACCCACCAGCCCAGGAAGAGGCCGCCGAGGGCGACGACCAGCGAGGTGATCAGCGGCAGCCACTCCCAGGGCAGCGTCGCGATCTCATGCACGTGGATCCCCAGCTCGTTCAACTCGACAAAGCGCTCCTCGACGGTGACGCCGACGAAGTGATGGAAATAGTTATAGAAGATGCCGTCGGTTCCCAGGAAGTTGTCGGGAATACCCAGCCAGCCGAAGGCGATGGCAAAGAGAGAGAGCAGCACAAGCGGAATGGTCATAAAGGCGTCGCTCTCATGAGCATGCTCGGCCAGCTCCGTACGCGGCTCGCCAAGGAAGGTCAGCGCGATCTGGCGTGCGGTGTAAAAGGCAGTCAGCAACGCGGCGATGGCCAGCACGATGAAGACGACGATGGCCATGGGGTTGCCGTGCGTACCCTGAAACCATGCCTCGGCGAAAATCTCGTCCTTAGACCAGAAGCCCGCAGTCACGAAGGGGAAGCCGGCCAACGCAAAGCCGCCGGCGACGAAGGTCCAGAAGGTAATCGGCATCTTGTGGCGCAGGCCGCCCATGTTGCGCATGTCCTGGGGATCGGTGTGGTGGTCGTGAACCACTTCCGCCCCGTACTCCATGCCGTGGATGATCGAACCGGAGCCAAGGAAGAGGAGCGCCTTGAAAAAGGCATGGGTGATCAGGTGGAAGGCGGCGGCAACATAGGCGCCGATGCCGATGGCGGCAACCATGAAGCCGAGCTGGGAGATGGTAGAATAGGCCAGCACACGCTTCACGTCATATTGTGCCAGCGCGATAGTGGCCGCCATAATGGCGGTAAAGGCGCCGATGCCGGCGATGATGATGCCGACGACGGGGAGGCCCTCCATGGCAACCGCAATCAGAGGGAAAATGCGGACGATGAGGTAGACGCCGGCGGAAACCATCGCCGCGGCGTGGATGACGGCGCTGACCGGCGTGGGCCCTTCCATGGCGTCCGGCAGCCAGACGTGCAGCGGCCACTGGGCGCTCTTGCCGACGGTGCCGGTAAAGAGGAAGAGCGCCATCAGCCCCAGCGCGCCAAAGCCGACGACATCGGCGGCGGTCGCCAGGCTCTCAGCCGACAGCGCTTCGCTGAAGTTGAGGGTGCCGAAGACGCGGTAGAAGAAGACGATGCCCAGAAGCATCACCACGTCGGCGGCACGTGTCGTCATAAACGCTTTGACCGCCGCACGGCGCGGGGGCGTCGACTTCGGGTCTTCGTACTCTCGCGCGTACCAGAAGCCGATCAGCATATAAGAGCAGAGGCCCATGATCTCCCAGCCCATGAAGAGCAGGAGGAGGTTGTCGGAGACGACGAGCGCCAGCATGCCACCGGCAAAGAGGCTCATCAGCGCAAAGAAGCGGGCGAAGAGGGGCTCGATGCCGGCGTGGTTGGGCGCGCCAAGGACGACGTGGTCGCCTGGGCCCAGTCCCCAGCGATGGTAGCCGACGCTGTAGACGAGGATCATCGCCGTGGCGAAAGGCACCATGAAGAGCATCACGGCGGTCAGAGGATCGACCATAACGCCCATAAAGAGCCAGCCCTCGATCGATTCCCCAAAGGGCAGCCAGGCAATAGCACTCTCGATGACCTCCGGATGGTGGGCCAGTGCATAGAGATCCTCGATACCCTCAAAAAAGACGGTCAGCGCGACCGTCCAGCCAAAAAACAGCGAGGCGAAAATACCGGCCCAGGCCGTGATCCAGCTCAGCGTCTTGTTCCGATTGAAAAGAAGGATAATCAGGAAGAAGGCGAGCAGCGGGCCGGCCGGGACAAGCCAGGTAAAGAGGGTTAAGGTTTCTTCGGACATAGGCATTCCTGCGGGAGACGGCGAGAACGCAACTCTCTTTCCCCGTCTCGCACGCGCTCAATCTCCACTCTTTCTCGTATCTCTAAAATCTCAGTGTGTCGAGTTCTTCGGCAATAACACTTTCCCGCTGGCGATAAACGGAGATCAGCAGGGCCAGGCCGACGACCGCTTCGGCGGCGGCCAGCGCGAGGACGAAGATCGCCCACGCCAGCCCGGTCGGCTGCCCGAGCCAGACGAGTTCGCCGCCGACGGGCTGCGCATGGTAGCGCCAGAAGGCGATCAGATTGATATTGACTGCATTCAGCATCAGCTCCACGGACATCAAGATTGCCACTGCATTGCGGCGAGCCATGACGCCGTAGAGGCCGATGCAAAAAAGCGCGGCCGCGACTAGTAGGTACCAGGATAAGGGGATCACTATTCCTTCCTTTCGGGCCAGGCGACGACGACAGCACCCACCAGAGCCGCGAGCAGCAGGAGAGAGGTCAGCTCAAAGGGGAGGACGTAAGCCTCCGGGTTGACCAGAGAGATCCCGAGAATCTCCACGCTTGAGGCGATCAATCCCTCCGGCGCCGTCGGCGCCATGCCGAAGGGCGGCTCCCCCGGCTCGAAGCCCCAGAACTGCAGGATGACAAAGGCCATGACCCCGAAAAGAACGAGCGAAGTAATCGCCCCCATCACCCACTGGCTGTTGAACGACGTCTCGGTCGTTTGCATCAGGCGCCGGGTCATCATAATGGCAAAGATGACCAGGATGGAGATCGCCCCGATGTAGACGAGCAGCTGCGCCGCCGCCAGAAAACCGGCCTCCAAGGTGGCGTAAAGGGCAGCGACCCCGAGAAAGGTCGCCATCAACGCCAGGGCAGCGTGAAAAAGGTTGCGGTTCGTCACCACAACCCAGGCCATGATCAGCGTCAATGTACTGATGATAATAAATACGATCTGTTGGACCATAATTCTCCAGTGGGCAGCAACGCCGGATAAGATAAGGGCGTCGGGCCTCTCCCTTACTTCTTCTGTCGCGACTGAATGTGCGTGGCAGTGTTCCTCCGCAAGGAGCTACGGAGCCGCGACCAGAAAGCGAAGCTAATGAGCGACGACCACCTCTTCATCGATTTCGACCACGCCCTCCTCCAGCGTCGTTTCATAGGCCACACGATCGCGGTGGGCGCGGCGGCGCAAAATTTCGAGCGCGGTAAATCCAATCAACAGGTTGACAACCAGGTGAACGGCGGCCTGCACGTAGGGGCCCGCGCCAACCGGAATCAGCTTCTCGACCACAGCCACCGCCAGCACCAAAACCAGCGAGAGCGGCACGAGGAACTTCCAGTTGAGATCAAGCATCTGGTCGATGCGCACCCGCGGCAGAGTACCCCGGATCCAGATGAAGACAAAATAGACCAGGAACATTTTGATAAAGAAGGCGATTAGGCCAATGAGGGGGCCAACCGCCAGCCCGCCAATCACGAGCTCTTCCAGGCCGAAGAACTGCCAGCCGCCCAGATAGAGCGTAGCAAAGAGGCCGGACATGAAGAGGGTGCTGATGAACTCCGCCAGAAAGAACATGCCGAACTTCATGCCCCCGTACTCCACGTGGAAGCCGGCGACAATCTCCGACTCCGCCTCCAACAGGTCAAACGGGGTGCGGCCGGTCTCTGCCAGCGCGGACATGAAGAAGATGATCGCCGAGAGAGGGACGACGAAGAGGAAAGGTACCGTCTGCGCCACGACCAGGTCCTGCATGTACATCGAGTGGGCGAGCAAAATGGGCACGAGGAGTGAGAGCACCATCGGCACTTCATAGCTTACAAGCTGCGCCACCGAGCGGAAAGCGCCGAGCAGTGCATACTTGTTATTCGAGCCCCAGCCCGCCAGCAGCAGCGTCACGACAGAAGCGGAGCTGACGGCGAGCACGTAGAAGAGGCCGATGTTCAGGTTGACGCCGATGACGCCGGGTGCAAAGGGCAGGACGGCCCACAACAGGAGGGCAGTCATCACCGTGAGCAGGGGCGCGAGATTATATGCCAGCCAGTCGGCGCCCGCGGGCGTCAACGCCTCTTTCGTGAGCAGCTTGAGCACGTCGGCCACGGTCTGCAGGAGCCCATACTTTCCTCCAACCCGGTTTGGCCCCACCCGGTCCTGAATGCGGGCGATGACCTTGCGCTCCAGCCAGATGAGAAAGAGCACGATCAGGAGGGCGAAGGTCGAGACGATGACGATCCCGGCAATATCGAGGATTAACTCGATGACGCCCGGATCCATGTCGTCTGCCCAGACCAGACGTAGATAATCAAAGGTGGACAGAGTCAGAAGGCTTAAAAGAAAGTCGACGAGATTAAACGTCATACACGCTACTCCACGGGCATGCCTGCCGGAACATAGAGGAACCAGCGGGCAGGTCTACCATGTTCGACCGCAAGAGTTTGGTGAAAGTGAATGTAAACTCGCGGCTCATGTCCACTCGAGCGCACCTTTGCCCCAGGCATAGATCAGTCCGTCCGCCAGGAGAATGATGAAGAAGGCGGCTGCCCCCACACTGAACCAGCCGAGCTGGTCGTAGGCGGCGGCAATGGGAAAGAGGAAAACTGCTTCTACATCGAAGACGACGAAGACCAGGGCATAGATGTAGTACTGGACCTTGAACTGAATCCAGGTATCGCCCACCGTCTCAATACCACACTCGTAGGTCGCCTGCTTTAGCGGATTGGGCTTCTTTGGTCCCAGTAACCAGTTCACGATTACGGGCATCGCCGGAAAAATCGGCGACAATACAAGGAAAATCCCTATAAATTGCCAGTCAGCTAACACGTAAAATTCTCCTAAGACGGGGCGATTGTGAAATTCGTCTCATTTATAGCACATGCCTCTCACGACGACAACGCGAGCAGGATGGTGAATTCTAGCAAAATGTGGCTGCCGGGCAAGCCTCGCCTTATGCGGCTACGAGCGGTTTCAACGCGAACGTGATGGAGCCACTCCCCCTGCTCATGCTGATTGGCCTCGACGACAGTGCTATAGTCATCGAAGGGCGGGAGGATTCTGCCACGACGACATCGTCAAGCAGTTCAAGGCGTTAGAGCTGCAGCCTCCGGGCGATGACGGTCAGCTTTCTCCCGTACTGTACGCATTGGGCGAAGGCAGCATATACCGAGCGAAAAGCGGTGTGCCCTCGCGCACTTTCCGGTATAATGAGCGCGCACTGAAGGTGCGCAGACCTTGTCCAGCTCTACCGCAATCGTGTAGGGAATGTTACTGCACAATGGGCCCCCTCTTGCGGATAATCAGGGCCGCACTGTTTCACAGATCAAGGAGTTGAACACGTAATGAAAGCCACCTGGAAGGACGCCGTGTTGGCTGAAAGTGACGAGACCGTCATCGTGGAGGGCAACCACTACTTTCCACCCCATGCAGTCAATCACAGGTACTTCCGCGAAAGCGACACCCACACAAGATGTTATTGGAAAGGCGTCGCCAGCTACTATGACATCGTCGTCGCCGAGGCAGTCAACAAAAATGCGGCGTGGACATACCCTGAGCCGAAACGAGATGCCGAACACATGCGCGATTACGTGGCGTTCTGGCACGGCGTTCAGGTGCAAGAGTCATAGCAGGGTATGCTACTTGGTGGCGACATCGGCGGTACCAAGACGGTCCTGGCTCTGTACACGCTGGAACAGGGCCCGCACCGGCCTCTGGTAAAGGAAACCTACGCCAGCAAGGACTATGACTCCCTGGAAGCGGTTATCCGCGCCTTCCTGCAGGATAAAGAGGAGGGTATCACCCACGCCGCGTTCGGCGTCGCCGGGCCAGTGGTGCGTGACGCGGCCCACATTACGAACCTGCCCTGGGTGCTCAGCGAACGGCAACTGCAGGAGACGTTCGATCTCCACGAGGTTCACCTCCTGAACGATCTGAAAGCGATCGCCACCGCCGTTCCCATCCTGAAAGAGTCCGACTTTACAACCCTTCACGCCGGCGAACCGGTGGAAGGCGGCGCCATCGGCGTGGTCGCGCCCGGCACCGGCCTGGGCGAGGCCTTCCTCGTCTGTCACGACGGCCGCTACCACGCCTTCCCCTCTGAAGGCGGTCACGCCGACTTTGCGCCGGCCGATGCCCTCCAGATAGACCTCCTCCGCTACCTGCAACAGAAACACCACCACGTGAGCTACGAACGCGTCTGCTCCGGAATGGGTATTCCCAACCTTTATGCCTTCTTCCGCGATACCGGACGCTATTCCGAACCGGACTGGCTGCGCGAGCGCCTGGCAGCGGTCTCCGATCCGACGCCGGTGATTGTACGGGCAGCACAGGCGGATGAAGCGGCGATCTGCACGGCGACGCTGGCGCTGTTTATAGACATCCTCGCGCGCGAGTGTGGCAATATGGCGCTGAAGTTGCTGGCGACGGGTGGGATTTATCTGGGTGGGGGCATTCCCCCACGCATTATGCCCCAATTGCGAGCGCACAACTTCGTCGAAACATTTACCGCCAAGGGGCGCTTTTCGCGCCTGCTCGCCGAGATCCCGATTTATGTGATCGAGAACCCGCAAACGGCGTTGCTGGGAGCCGCCACCGACGGTTTGAAGATGGTGGCCCGGGAAGAAAGCTGATGCCGGAGCCCTCACTCCTGATTTTCGACACCGTTGCCGATACCGACACTCGCCCCGAAAAGAGCGACCTATATCAAAAAGCGGCGGCGTTCGTGGCGCGGCAGGCGCGGGCCAGTGTGGCGGCGCGACGGCGTTTTCTCCTGGCGCTGTCCGGCGGCAGCACGCCGGAGCCCCTCTTTCGCCGCCTCGCGCAGCCCCCCTACCGCGACGGGCTGCCCTGGGCGCAGACGCACGTCTTCTGGGCCGACGAACGAGCAGTGCCGCCCGACCACCCGGCGAGCAACTACGGTCAGGCGCAGCGCCTGCTGCTGGAGCGAGTCGCCGTCCCCCCTGAGCAGATATACCGTATTCCGGGCGAGGAGGACCCTCTGACGGCAGCCGAAGCGTACGCCGATGTGCTGCGGCGGCAGTCCGACGCCGGCCGCGCGTGGCCGCGGCTGGACCTTGTCTTACTGGGTATGGGCAGCGACGGCCACACCGCCTCTCTCTTTCCCGGCTCGGCCTTTCCCATCAAGCGTCCCCAGCCGACCATGGCGGTGAGCGTGAAATATGGAGACCGCCCGGCCGGGCGGGTGACGCTGACACCCGGTATCATTAACGACGCGCGCCAGATCCTATTTCTGGTGACCGGCGAGAGCAAGGCGGAGGCGCTGGCTGCCGTCCTCGAAGGAGAACCTCGGCCGGTACAGCTTCCGGCCCAGCGCGTGCAACCTCGCGACGGCGCCGTCTGCTGGATGATCGATCGGGCGGCGGCGCAACAGTTACAGCAGGTATAAACAGCCGCAACATTAGCAAGTTAGTGAACCCGAAGGAGTAAGCAATGTCCAAAGTACATGATCTGGCGGAACTGGGACAATCGATGTGGCTCGACTACATCCGCCGCGCCATGCTCGACGAAGAGTTAAGCGCGCTGCGCACGATGGGCGTGCGCGGCGTCACCTCTAATCCTTCTATCTTCCAGAAGGCGATTGTCGAGAGCGACGACTATGACGACGATTTGCGCCTGCTTGCTTCGGAAGGGGCATCGGCGCGAGAAATATATGAAGCGCTCGTCATCGAGGATATCCAGCGCGCTGCGGATGAGTTTGATAGCCTCTACTATCAGACGGAGGGCGTCGACGGCTATGTGAGTCTCGAGGTCAATCCCAACCTCGCCCACGACACCGAGGCCACCGTTGCCGAAGCGCGGCGGCTCTTTGCACGGGTCGATCGCCCCAACGTCTACATTAAAGTGCCGGCTACGCCGGCGGGCATTCCGGCTATCGAACAGCTTATTGGCGATGGCGTCAACGTCAATGTGACCCTGATCTTCTCCCTGGACGCGTACACGCAGGTTGCCGAGGCCTATATCGCCGGCCTGGAGCGCTTTGACGAGGAGGGCGGCGATCTATCCGGCGTCAACTCCGTCGCCAGCTTCTTCGTCAGCCGAGTCGACAGCAAAGTGGACCCACTTCTGGAAGATTTTGATGCAGGAGGGCTGGAGGGCGCAATCGGCATTGCCAACGCCAAGCTGGCCTACCAGCGCTTCCAGGACATCTTTAGCGGCGAGCGCTGGGAGGCGCTTCAGGCGAACGGCGCGCACGTGCAGCGCCCTCTCTGGGCGAGCACAAGCACTAAAAATCCTGCCTACCCCGAAACATACTACGTCGACAATCTGATCGGGCCCTATACCGTCAACACCGTGCCCCCGCGCACGCTGGAGGCCTTCCTGGAAAGCGGCACCGTGGAGACGACGCTCACCGAGGACGTGGACGAAGCGGAGGCAGCCCTCGCCGCCCTCGCCGAGCTGGGGATCAGCATGGGCACCGTGACTGACGAACTCCTGGCGGAGGGGGTTGAAAAGTTTGCCGTCTCCTTCAACAGCCTCATGGAGAGCATCGCCCTGCGCCGGGCCGAGATCCGGCGCGAGGCGCGCAAGTGGGACGTCTACCTGGGCGATTACGGGGCCGACGTCGACGAAGCGTGGGAAAAAGTCGAGACGGACAATGTGCTCGAGCGGATCTACGAGCAGGATTACACGGTATGGGCCGAGGAGCCGGAAGAGATCACCAACAGGCTCGGCTGGCTCACAAGTGCCGAGGCGATGCAGGAAGAGGTGAGCGGGATCGAAGCGGTCGTAGAGCGTGTGCGCGCCGCCGGCTTGACGGACGTCGTCCTCCTGGGGATGGGCGGCTCCAGCCTCGCGCCGGAGATGTTCGCCCGCACCTTCGGGCCGGCGCCCGGCTATCTAAAGCTCACCGTCCTCGATAGCACAGACCCGGAGGCGATCAGCGCACTGCGCATGAGCCTCGATCCGCAGAAGACGCTCTTCGTCGTCTCCAGCAAGTCGGGCAGCACCGTAGAGACCCTCTCCTTTTTTACGTACTTTTACAACTGGCTCGCCAGGATCGTGGGCGAGGAGCAGGTAGGAGACCACTTTATTGCCATCACCGACCCGGGCAGCCGGTTGGCGGAGATAGCGGAGAAGTACAACTTTCGCGCCCACTTCCTGAGCGATCCGAACATCGGTGGTCGCTACTCCGCCCTCTCCCCGTTTGGGCTCGTTCCCGCCGCTCTGCTGGGCGTCGACGTGCGCCAACTGCTGGAGCGGGGAATGGCGATCATGGGACCGGAGGACGCCGAACAGGCGGCGTGGCTGGGCGTCGTCCTGGGCACGCTGGCCCGCGCCGGGCGCAACCGCCTGACCCTCATCACCTCGCCGGAGCTTGCCAGCTTTGGCGATTGGGCGGAACAGCTGATCGCCGAGAGCACAGGCAAGGCGGGAACCGGAATTCTGCCCGTGGTGAACGAGCCGCCGCTCGATCCCGCAGCCTATGGGCAGGATCGCATCTTCGTCTACCTCCGGTTAGCGCCGGAGGTGGGCGACGCCGACGGCGCCGCCTATGACGAGAAAGTCGAGGCGATCGCCGACGCCGGGTTCCCGCTCATTACAATGAACATCACCGACCATTATGATCTTGCCGAACAGTTCGTGATCTGGCAGATCGCGACGGCGGTCGCCAGCGCCATCATCGGCGTGCACCCCTTCAACCAGCCCAACGTCGAAGCGGCGAAAGTGCGGGCGCGGATGATGATGGAGGCCTACCAGGAGAGGGGAATGCTCCCCGACACCGCCCCGCGCGTTTCCGTCGGCGGCATCGACGTTCACGAGCATGGTGCGCCCGCCGATAGCCCGGACGATGCGCTGGCTACCTTCCTCGAGTATGCGCAGGCCGGGGGCTACATCGCCGTGCAGGCGTACATTGCGCCCAACGAGGCCAACGACCGCGCACTGACCCGCTTCCGCAGCTATTTGCGCGCAAAGTCCGGCCTGCCGGTCACCGTCGGTTACGGTCCGCGCTTCCTCCACTCGACCGGGCAGCTCCACAAAGGGGATGAAGGCCACGGGCTCTTCATTCAGCTGACGACCGAGCCGCTTCAAGATCTGCCCATTCCCGACGCGCCAGGCACCACCGAGTCTTCAATTACCTTTGGCGTCCTCAAAATGGCTCAGGCGCTGGGCGACGCGCAGGCGCTGCAGGAGGCAGGCCGGCGCGTCATCCGTTTCCACCTGCGCAGCAGTGACGTGCCGCTTCTGCTGGCCGAGCTGATGCGGAGATGAAAGAACAGCAATCGATCGCACGACGAGGGAGGTAATAAATCGCTATGGAACTAATGATGGTTGGTCTCGGCAAGATGGGCGCCAACATGACGCGCCGCCTGCAGCAGGGGGGTCATCAGGTCATCGGCTACGATCGGGATGAGAAGGTCGTGCGGGAACTGGCCGCTGAGAGCGGCATGATTCCCGCCTTCAGCATGGAGGAGGCGGTAGAGCAACTGGAAGGGGAGCGGCGCGTGGCGTGGTCGATGGTGCCCGCGGGGCCACCGACCGAAGCAGTCGTCCGCGGTCTGGCGGATTTGCTGGACGAAGGGGACATCATCATCGACGGCGGCAACAGCAACTCTAAGGAGACGATGCGCCGCGCCGCCATGCTGCAGGAAGCCGGCCGGCTGATGGTCGACGTCGGCACCAGCGGCGGCGTCTGGGGGCTAACCGGCGGCTATAGTATGATGGTCGGCGGCAGCGACGAGGCTGTCAACCACGTGCAGCCGATCCTGGAGACGTTGGCGCCGGCGCGGGATAAGGGCTGGGGCCACGTCGGGAGCAACGGCGCCGGTCACTTCGTCAAGATGATCCACAATGGGATCGAGTACGGTATCATGCAGGCCTATGCCGAAGGCTTTGACATTATGCGCGCTAAGGACGAGTTCGACCTGGACATGCACCAGATCGCCGACATCTGGCGCTTTGGCAGCGTCATTCGCTCGTGGCTGCTCGATCTGATCGCCCTGGCCCTGGAAGAAGACGTCGAGCTGAGCGACATTATGGGCTATGTGCCCGACAGCGGCGAAGGGCGCTGGACGGTGCTGGAGGCCATTGCGCTCGACATTCCGGCGCCGATCATTACCCTGAGCCTGATGGCGCGCTTCACCAGCCGCCAGGAAGAGAGCTACGCCGCCAAAATGCTCGCCGCCATGCGGAACCAGTTCGGCGGCCACGCCGTGCGCCGCGCGCAGCCGGGCACCTAGCGCGCGCCGGGATCACGTATGGCCGAGTCGACTTCGATCATCATCTTCGGTGCTTCCGGCGATCTTGCCTGGCGCAAGCTGGTGCCGGCGCTCTACAACCTCTGTCGTAAAGAGCGCCTGCACGACGATTTTCAGGTGGTAGGCTTTGCCCGCTCCGACTACGACGATGCCTCCTTCCGGGAGCGAATGCGCGACGGCGTCGAACGGTTCGCCGAGCTCGACGACGAGATCTGGGAACGCTTTGCATCCCGCCTCAGCTACGTGCAGGGCAGCTACGACGAAGTCGATGCGCTGGAACGGCTGAAGGAGCACCTGGCGGAGCTCGAGCCGGAACGGGCGGGCAGGCTGTACTATCTGTCGGTGCCGCCCAAGCTCTACGCGCCCATCATCCACAGTCTGGGTGAAGCCGATATGGTAGAGGAAGCGGGGGATGGCTGGCGGCGCGTGGTGATCGAAAAGCCGTTCGGGCACAATCTGCCATCGGCGCGGCAGCTCAACCGTGCGACGCACGCCGTCCTCGACGAGGAGCAGATCTACCGCATCGACCACTATCTGGGCAAAGAGACGGTGCAGAATATCCTCGTTTTTCGCTTTGCCAATGCCATCTTCGAGCCGGTCTGGAACCGCAACTACATCAGCGACGTGCAGATAACGGCGGCGGAATCGGTGGATGTGGGGCGGCGCGGCGGCTACTATGATCAGGCCGGCGTCATGCGCGACATGTTCCAGAACCACCTGATGCAGCTCCTGACGCTCGTGGCGATGGAGCCTCCGGCCTCCTTTGAAGCGCGGGCGCTGCGCAATGAAAAGGTCAAGGTGCTGGCCTCCCTGCGCCCCCACTCCCCCGAGCAGTGGGCGCGGCAGAGCGCGCGCGGTCAGTACGCCGGCTATCCGGACACGGAGGGGGTCGCCGCCGATTCGCAAACGGCGACTTTTGCTGCGCTGACACTCTATGTGGACAACTGGCGCTGGCAGGGCGTGCCCTTCTATCTCCGCTCAGGGAAGGCATTGGCGCGAAAGACGACGGAGATCGTAGTACGCTTCAAACGACCGCCCCACCTGATGTTCAACATCCCCTCTGAGAAGGAGATGGCGAGCAACTACATCGCCCTCTGCATTCAGCCTGACGAGGGCATTCACCTGCGCTTTGAGGCCAAAGTGCCCGACAGCATCGCGCGGATGCAGTCGGTTGATATGGAGTTCCACTACGACGAATCATTCGCCGAGCAGGCGATTCCGGAAGCATACGAGCGGCTGCTGCTGGATGCTGTTAACGGCGACGCCGCCCTCTTTACCCGCGCCGACGAGATCGAACTGGCGTGGAAGCTGATCGACACTGTGCTGGAAGGATGGCAGACGGCGGCGGCGCCGCCGCTGCTGACCTACGAACGGGGAAGCTGGGGCCCGGAGGCAGCCGCAGAGCTACTGGCGGCGCACAACGGAGGGTGGATTGTGGGGTGCCTGCACGAAGATGAAGGGGAGCACGACTGAGGCGCGCGGTCAGTAACCTCGCACCCGCGCAATGGCCCACTCATAAAGCTGTTCATAGCCGTGAGCCGAACGCTCCCACGAGTGGTCGCGCGTCATACCGTTGCGCTGAATCACGCGCCAATTTTCGCGATCGTGGTGGTAGATGTAGACGGCGCGCTGGAGGGCGTTCCAGAAGTCGCCGGCAGTCGGCTCGTAAAAGGTAAAGCCATTAATGGCGTCGTCGACGGTGTCGGCGAGGCCGCCGGTGGCGCGTACGACAGGTACGCTGCCATAGCGCATCGCCAGCAGCTGGCCCAGGCCACATGGTTCGAAGAGGCTGGGCATGATGAACATGTCGCTGCCGGCGTAGATGATGTGCGCCAGCCCCGCGTTGTACTCCAGGAAGGCCGTCATCTTGTCCGGATGCTGGTGGGCCAGGCGGGAGAACATTTGCTCATAGCGTGTCTCGCCGGTGCCGAGGACGATAAACTGCGCCGGCCCGGCATAGCCACTGAGCAGCAGGTCGACGACGTGGCCGGTAAAGTCGAGCCCTTTCTGCCAGTCGAGGCGGGAGATCATCGCTACCAGGGGCACGTCGTCCTGCTGCGGCAGACCCGCGCGCGCCTGGAGCGCGCGCTTATTCTGCACCCGCTGTTCCATGTTCTGCGCGTCAAAGTGGGCGGCAATACGCGTGTCGGTCGCCGGGTTCCAGATCTCGTAGTCAATGCCGTTGAGAATGCCGTGGACGTCGTAGCTGCGATGGCGCAGCAGAGCATCGAGCCCGGCGCCGCCGGCGCCGCTCATGATCTCCCGTGCGTAGGTTGGGCTGACCGTATTAACCATCGTCGCATGGTAGATGCCGCGGGCCATAAAGTTGATTTCTCCGTACGGCTCCTCCACCAGCGAGTGGGTGACAATGCCCAGGTAGTTCAGGAGGTTCCACGAGGCGCGCCCCTGATGCGCCAGGTTGTGGATCGTGAAGACGGTCGGCAGGTTGCGGTAACGCGGGTCAGCCTGTCCGGCGGTCGCCAGCCAGGTCACGGCGGGCGCCGTGTGCCAATCGTTGGCGTGCACCACGTCCGGGCGCCAGCCGAGGGCGGCGATCATCAGATCGAGCGCGGCCCGACTGAAGAAGGCAAACCGATACGGGTCGTCGTAGTAGCCGTAGATCTCCGGGCGGTTGAAAAGGTTCCACTGCGCCACGAAGTAGATGGGCACCTCGCTCCCCGGTAGCTGCCCTTTGAAAGCGCCCGCCGGTACTGTGCCCCCCCCGAGTGGCACGTCGAGGTGTAGATCCATCGGTTCAACACCCGGATAGCCCTGCTCGATCGTCTGATAGGCGGGCATGACGACGCGTACGTCGTGGCCCAGCTCGGCCAGCGCCTTGGGCAGCGAGCCGGCAACGTCGCCCAGCCCGCCGCGCTTGGCGTAGGGTGCCACTTCGGCACTGAGGAAGAGGACTTTTAGCGGTTCAGCCATTGGCAATACCTGTACTTCTAGAGGGGAGGGCCGCCCCCGGCGGGCGGGAGCGGCGCTCCTGGAAGGTCGGGGGAGCCTCCCGCCTGTGCCGATTTCCGGAAGGCGGCCGACCTCAGGGAGGCTCGTCGGCGAGCACCTGTGGGGCCGCCTGTCGAGCCTCCCGAAGGGTCATGAGTCGGCTAACGCTCAGGGAGCGGTGGAGCGGAAGATGATCGGCATGTACAGCTTGTAGTGCGGGAAGAGGCCGACGATCACCGGGTCATGGTCCGAGGAGCGGTAGGCGTTCTCTTCATAGAGTGCCTCCTGCCCCGGGCCCTTGAAGCTAGTGTCGTAGCTGAGCACGTCCGGCTCGTCGGCATTGATATGCCACACGTCGGCGCCGGTAACTTCGTCGAGCAGCGCCGTACTGGCCATCGCGTAGTCCAAGTAGCCAAACTGACCGTCGAAGACGTAGGTGTAGGCAAACTCGCCCTCAAGCTCGAAGAGCAGATCGGCGTAGTCGTCGGCTGTGCCCAGAATGTCGTCCGGCCCTTCGATGATCTCGTCGATCGGATCTTCCTTGTCGTACGCGTTCAGGTCGCCGATGATCAGATTCTCATCGCCGGCTACGCCGGTGGGTTCTCCTGCCAGCCAGTCGACCAGGTAGTCGGCTGCCAGGCGGCGGGTCTCGTTACAGTTGCCCTGGAACGGGTCGTCGTCGCCGGGGCCGCAGGGCGAACCTTTCGACTTGAGATGGTTGACGATAACGGTAAAGGTCTCGCCGGTCTCATTAACCATGAAGCTGTGGGCCAGCGCCGCGCGGTTCTTGGGTGTATCCAGATTGCGCGGATTGGTGAAAGCGGGTTCGTCGAGGATGGCGACATCGCCTATAGGCGTGACGACGGACGGCTTATAGATGATGCCCACCTTGATGGCGTCGGTGCCGACGGTGCCGGTGTAGACGGTGGCATAGGTGCCGGCGCCCATGCTGGCGTTGAGGCTCGCCACCAGATCGGCGGTCGGATAGACGCCGGTCGTGTTTTCCAACTCCACCAGACCGTAGACATCGGCGTCGATGGCTTCGAGTGCAGCCAGGATCTTCGCCTTCTGGCGTGCGAACTCTTCTGGCGTGTCGGCGCCGCGGCAGCCGAAGTTCAGATCGGGGCCACAGATATCCGAGCCGTCGTCGATAGTCAGGAAGTAGTTGAGCACGTTGAATGCTGCTACCTGCACCAGACCGCCCACATCCTCGGGCGCCTCGGTACGGAGATTCTCGGCTGTGTAGCTGGCTACGGCTGTCGGGTGCAGCCGATAGCGGCCGAAGGTGTGCTCGACCACGCCGGTTGCATCACGCACCAGATCACCGCCGCGGAAGCGATGGGTGAGGGTGAAGACACCACCGGCGGGATGGCGCAGCAGGTCAGGATTCTGTACCGTGCGCGCATCGTCCACCGTGATCCGGCTGCGGTCAAGCAGGTCGACGGCATCGGTGATAGCATCGCCCGGCGCGTCGGGGTCGATGTAGGCGGTGGGCTGGAAGGGTCGGCTGGCGGCGAAGGGCTCGGTCAGCACAACTTCATTAAAGCGGTCAAAGTTGTAGTACTCAGAGATGACGAGCCGCTGCGGGAAACGGACGAGCATACCCTCGTGGCGCTCGAAAACCACCGTGTCGGTCACCGGCAGAATCAGATTGATGGGGGCAGGTGTAGTCCCCGCACCACAGTCAAGCAGATCGCCGCTTAGCTGGATCTGGGTCATCGAAGCGCCGCCGAATGTCGTACGCTCGTCTACTGTACCGGCGAGACGGACGATGTCGCCGGCCTCTACGTCGGCCGCGCCGCCCGGCGTGTCGACGAAGATGCCTTCAGAGGTAGCAGGATCGCCATCGTAGTCTGACGGCTCTTCCTGAACGAAGAAGCCACCGAGATCGGTGTCGAAGAGATCCCCATCTTCATCCTGGAAGTCGCCGACGACCACACCCTCGATGATGATGCCGGTCTGTCCCTCCAGAGGGCTGGTCGGATCGCTGCCCTGAATGGCGGAAATCAGGGTTGCGGGATCGCCACACGCGCCAACGTCGACAGCCTCGACGATTTCATTTTCCGCTCCAGGTGTGTTATAAGCCTCCCCGACCGCCGGCGTACCGCTCATTCCGGCAAAACCAGCGCCATCAAAGTCGTTGCGCACCCAGTCGTCGGGCGAATCGGTATCTACTCCGTCTGGAATGCGCGAGGCGCCTCCGACGGAGAAGGAAACGCCGTCAAAGCCCGGGGCCAGCGTGACCCCACCATAGGTGGTGCCCCCGCCGTCGACGGCGATGTTATCTGCCACGCTCTCCCAGAGCATCAGGTCCAGCATGCCGTCGTCGTTGGTGTCCAGGTCCGTATCGACGGTGCCAACAAAGTTCTTCACCAGCAACAAGGTCACCGTATCGTTCTCGGCGTCCTCTGGGGAAACCCAGTACCCCTGTGCATTGGTGCTCGTGAGCGGCAGTACAGCATCTATGTTGCCGGGGTTATCGTCACCCTCTATCTCCAGGACGGTATAGGTGCTGTAATCGCTACCGGCGGTCCCTTCGACCTCGATAAAGGCCTCAGTGTCAGAGCCGGTATGGTTAAAGACAAACTCGTTGATAACGGGCGGATCTGGTGTAACTTCCAGAGGGCCGCTGCGGGCAACTGCTTCCTGCTGGGCGGTTTCCAGATCGAGGGCGAATGCGCTGCCGGTGGCCACAGTGATCGTTACCGCGGCAAAGGCCAGCACAAGCGCCATAAACAAGAGAGGTAGGGCACGAGTTCGGGGGTTCATCACGTCTCCTTTTTACATTTCTCGTCTTTTGCAGCAGCCTGGCAGCAGCGAACGATAGATCGCACCCCGGGCGAGTCACCGTCGCACATTTTGCGAGAGTGGATTCGCTCCGGGAACGAAGGAGAGTGGAACTGGCAATTCCACCGACCGCTTATAGACTGCCCAGGCCACTCTTCATTCAAGTCGACAGGCAGATCTCTCCTCTAGCTCAAATTGTACCATAAGCAGTTGGATCAGCCACTGAAATGGAACGAGCGAGAGAGAAGATCACCACGTCAGCGTACGGGTGGCGGGCGTAGAGAGAGGATTGCACTCACAGGGGTGGAAAGAAGGGGAGAAACGAAAAGTGCCCGCGCCAGAATTCGAATCTGGAACCTCTGCCTTCGGAGGGCAGCGCTCTATCCGTTGAGCTACGCGGGCCTGCGCCGCTGTCTACCGCCAATGGTAGGTCCACAGGACAGGGCGACATCGAATTTTCCCACAATCAGACCCGGATGTCAAATTCGCTTAGGCAAAGTTTATCCTCGCGACCCCCGCCGCGCCTGCGGCGATTTGTACCCCACATATGCCCACTTTCCCTTGCCGCACCTCAAAACGCCATTTAGAATTGCGTCCGCAGATCATGAGCGCGCAAGCTACAGAGTAGAGCCGATGTCGGACAACGTTCAATTCGAACTTCCCCCACTCCGCATTCGCCGGACGGTCAGGGCGACGTTGGTCGTTGTCGGGGTGGCAGCAGGCTTTTTCCTGCTTTATCTTTTTCACAACGCGCTCGTCCTCCTCTTTCTGGCGATCGTGATCAGCACGGCGATGAAGCCCGTCGTCTACCGCCTGCACGAGCGGGGCCTTTCGCGGGGAACCGGGGTGGCGCTCGTCTACCTGGGTCTGCTGTTGTTGCTGGTTGGGCTGATCGTTCTGGGCGCTCCGGTGGTGATCGAGCAGAGTACGCGTATTGCGCGCGCGCTGCCTGCTGCCTACGCCGACATTCGTGAAGCGATGCTCGGCCAGCCGAATCTCTTCATCTACCGGCTCGGCCTGGAGCTACCGGAGGAGCTGCGCATCTTTGGCGAGCCGGCACCCAATTCCGTGACAGAGGAAGAGATCGTGACGATGCTCCAGCAAGCGTGGGAGTATCTGGGTACCGTGGCGATGGGCCTCTTCGGAATTTTCGCAACGCTGGCGATGGCCTTTTACTGGACGCTCAACGGCGAACGTATCATACGGGCCAGTCTGCTGGTGCTACAGGCGGAAAGGCGCGAAGAGGCACGCGCCGTCGTCGAGGAAATTGAAACGCGGCTGGGGCAATACACGCGGGGGATGGTTATCTTAATGCTCTCGATCGCGGCTATGACGCTGGTCGCCTACCTGCTGATCGGCGTACCTTACGCCGTCGTCCTGGCGCTAGTCGCGGGGCTGATGGAAGCGGTGCCGCTGATCGGGCCGGGACTCGGTGCCATTCCGGCGGCCGTTATTGCCTTCTCCGATGAGCCGACAAAGGCGCTGTGGGTGCTCATCGCAACCCTGGTCATCCAGCAGATCGAGAACAACTACCTCGTCCCGCGGGTCATGAACCGGCAGATCGGGATCAATGCGCTGGTGACATTGCTGGCCTTTGCCGCCCTCACCCTGCTCCTGGGGCCGCCGGGTGCGTTGATTGCCGTACCCGCGGGAGCGATTATCCAGATGCTGCTCGGCCGTTACCTGCTTGAACCGGACGCGACAGTTGAGAAGCAGGTCACTGGGCGCGACCATGTGAGCGTGCTCCGCTATGGGACGCAGGAGCTGATTGGCGACATGCGGCGTCGGGCGCGCCAAAATGCGGAAGAAATTGGCGACGATGCGCTGGTAGTGGAAGACCATCTGGAAGCGATTGCCCTCGACCTCGACAGCTTGCTCGCCAGCTACGAAGACCGGGTCGGCGCACAGGGTGGCCCGAAGGATAGGGCACAAACGAGCACAAACGAAGGGCAGTCCGAGGAGGAAAGCCAGGTTTGAAACGACTCGCCGCCTACGCCGCGACGGTCGGCGCGACACTGGCTGCTCTCCTCATCCTGTGGCAGCTGCGCGTCGTCGTGCTGCTCTTTGTACTTTCCCTCTTTGCCGCCGCCTTCACGCGACCGATCGTCCAGCGGCTCACAAAAGATGGTCTACCACGCGGGATTGCGATCCTTCTGGTCTACCTGAGCGGCATCGTTCTGGGGCTCCTTGCCCTCTATCTGCTCACCAACGGCATCGCCGGCGAGCTCGAGGTGCTGGGGACGCGACTTACCATCGGCTATCAGTACGTACGGGATGTGTGGCCCGAGCGCGGCGCTTTCCAGCAGGTGGTTGCCGCCCGCCTGCCGCCACTCGACGTTCTCTACGAGGCTCTGACCGCCGAGGAGGGCCAGGTACTGGCAGAGGCGGTGCTCGACCTGGGCGCCGATCTGGCTACCTTGGGCTCCGGGCTGGTCGTCGTACTTGTCCTCAGCATCTACTGGAGCATCGACCGCGAGCATTTTGAGCGCCTGTGGCTCTCGCTGCTGCGACCGGAGCACCGGATGCGGGCGCGGGAAAGCTGGCGCGCCACAGAGACAGGTGTCGGCACCTATCTGCGTGCGGAGTTAGTCCAGTTGGGGAGCGCGATCGTCTTACTGGGGATTGGCTACGTCGTAATGGATCTCCCTTATCCCACGCTGCTGGCCTTGATCGGCGGCATCGCATGGCTCATTCCTGTGGTCGGCTTTATTTTGACCATCATCCCCGCCTTTCTCGTCGGCCTCGTCGTCAGCGACGCGGTCGCCGTTCTGGTGGTCCTTTACACGGTCGGCGTTTTGCTCTCTTTGGAGTTGATTGTCGAACCGCGTCTCTTCGGCCAACGGCGGCTCTACAGCCCGCTCCTCCTGCTGGTGCTGCTCGTTCCCCTGGCCGAGCAGTTCGGCCTGCTGGGCTTTCTGGCTGCCCCACCTCTGGCAGTGACCATCCAGAGCTTGCTCGCCAGCCTGACGCGCCGCCAGCGCCTGAAGATAGAAGCGGTTTATCCATCGGCCCGCGTTGTCGAGCTCCGCGAGCAGTTCAACGAGGTTGAGCTGCGAAGCGCCGAAGTTGGAGCGTCTCCCGAGATCGCCAACCTGATGGAACGGCTGGACGACCTGCTGGACGACGCAGCAAAGACGTTCGACGGCAACCACTCACTGCAGGCAGACCGCGCCTCCTGAGCACTACTGTCCCGTCGCCGGCAATCCTGCTAAAATGGCCGTATGGCGCAACGAAACTTCTACGACCAGGTCTACGACGTCGTGCGCCGCATTCCGGCCGGCAAAGTCACCAGCTATGGACGCATCGCCCAGATGCTGGGCCGCCCGAACGCGGCCCGCGCCGTCGGCTATGCCCTGAGCTCTCTTAAAGATCGAGAAGAAGATGAAGCGGACGCCGTGCCCTGGCAGCGGGTGGTCAATAGCCAGGGGCGGATCAGCATTCGCAACCGGGAGCACTCTGCCCAGGAGCAGGCCGACTTGCTGCGGGCGGAAGGGGTGGCCGTGGACGAGAGTTTACAGATTGACCTGGATCGCTATCTCTGGGAGGGCCTGCACTGGATGGAGATAGACGACATTTTACGCGGCGCGTAATGGTCAGGGTAATTATCCAGATTCCGTGCCTGAATGAGGCGCAAACGTTGCCGGCGGCCATCAAAGCGCTGCCCCGGCAGATGCCAGGCGTCGACAGCGTAGAGTGGCTGGTGGTCGACGACGGCAGCAGCGACGACACCGTCGCCGTCGCGAGCGCGTCAGGCGTCGACCATATCGTTGTTCACCGTAGAAACCTGGGGCTGGCGCGCGCCTTCCAGAGCGGGCTCGACACAGCGCTGCGGCTGGGGGCGGACATCATCGTGAACACCGACGGCGATAACCAGTATCCGGGCGCCGCCATCCCCCATCTCGTCGCGCCGATCCTCGCCGGCGAGGCGGATATCGTCATTGGCAATAGGCAAGTGGAGTCCATACCTCACTTTTCGCCGCTCAAAAGATGGCTGCAGCGCTTTGGGAGTTGGACAATCCGTAACGTGAGCGGCACCGAAGTACCGGACGCTGCCAGCGGCTTTCGCGCCTATTCCCGTGAAGCGGCGCTACGCCTCAACGTGCTCAGCCGTTTCAGCTATACGATGGAGACGATCATTCAGGCGGGCAAGATGGGGCTGACGATCATCAGCGTGCCGGTGTGGACGAACCCGCCGACGCGGCCTTCTCGCCTGCAGCGCAGCATGTGGCACTTTGTCAAATCCCAGGCATCGACGATCCTGCGGATCTACGCCTTCTACGAACCGCTGCGGACCTTCAGCTACCTGGCGGCCCCCTTTCTGCTCTCCGGCCTGTTACTCTGGCTCCGCTTTCTCGCTGTCTACTTCTTTACCGCGAGCGGCGACCGCTTCCAGCAATCCCTGACCATCGGCACCGGGCTTTTAGTCGTGGGTGCCCTGATCTTCGTGCTAGGCATTATGGCCGATATTGCCGGGAAGCACCGCCAGTTAACGCAGGAGACGCTGTACCGGCTGAAGAAGCTCGATCTAGAGGCGGAAGCCCGAAACGAGAGGCCGGTCGAACAGTCACAATGGGAGCTCATCGATGGCTGACGCAGGGCGCGGCAGCCAGCCACTGGTCAGAACGACAAGCGGGCGGCCCTTTGCCTGTTCCCCGGCGGCGGTCCTCGTCTATATTATCGACGCAGCAGAGCGCTTCCTGATGCTGCGCCACCCCCAGCGCAGTGGCTGGGAGGTGGTCAATGGGGCCCTGGACGCTGGCGAGACGGTGCTAGACGCCGTCCTGCGCGAGGTGGCGGAAGAGGCCGGTCCAGACGTCAAAGTGGCGCCGCTAGGTGCAGCCCATGTCGAAACCTTCCACTACGACGATGCTGTCCGCTTCATGCTTAGTATCAGCTACGTCGTCGCCTACGAGGGTGGCGAAATCGCACCCGGGGATGATATGACCGGCAGCGATGTCGGCTGGTTCACCGTGCAAGAGCTGCTCGACGAGGATCTCGACGTCCTCGTCCCTCCCTACCACCGCTGGCTCTTCGCCCGCACCGTCGAACTGTACCGGCTCTGGAAGGACAGAGAGGTAACGCTGCAACCACCGCTGCCAGAGAAAGCCTTCAACAAGTACACGCTCCAGGACGAAGGAGCGACCGAAGGGTGAGATCGCCCGCCATCGCGTGGTGAGCCCGAAATTGATCCATGGTTAACTTCTAATTGAAACACTGTTCAACCAGGAGTGAATCCCCCTCAAGATCAAAGTTAACCCCACCGATAGACTTGCCGCAGCGCACTCTTTATACTCGAGTACAGTCCAGGAAAAGACGATGCGCAACGGTATGCAACATCCGCTTCAGCAGACATTTGACCGGCTCGCCGCCTCCAGCCCCCGGCTGCAGGCGCAGTTGGGGCTGCAAAGCGGACCGGGGTGGATGCGTCCGGCAGCGCTCTTTACTGCCGACCATCTGACGCGCGCGCGGGCGCAGGTGGAGGCCGACTATGGCGTCTCCTCGCCGAACGTCGTCGCCAGCGTGCTCCTGGCGGGCTATGGCTGGAGCCTGATGGCGATCGGCGTGGGCGCCTACCTGCACGGCGACCGCGTTCCCGACCTCCACCCGGACAACGTTTGCCTCCACTGGGACGATGTCTACAACTACGCCGACCGGCTTGCCCTCGTCGAGGGTCGCTTTACGGCGCTGCCGGACGATCCGGCAGCCGGTCGCCCCGGCGTCGCCGTGGTAAGCGACAGAGACGCATTGCGCCGCTGCCTGTTGCGGGAGTTTGAAAGCCACTTTGGCCTGGCGCTGTCCTGGCTGGGCGAACATCTCCCCGTGCGCGAGCGGGCGCTGTGGCCGACGCTGGCAGATCGCTGCGCTAGCTTTGTCTTCTGGCTCCTGAATGAAGTCGCGGGCGAGCCGCGGACGCCGGAGGAAATCGCCACGGAAATGCGCGCGCTGACGGCGCACAAGCATAGCCGGCTCTCCAACCGCTGCATTGATCTGATTACCGTGGAAGGCGGCGACGGCGCGACGCACTGCTTTTACCGGCGCGCCACCTGCTGCCACGCCTACCGCCTGGCCGGCCACGGCTACTGTACGACCTGCCCCCACCTCTCACGGGAGGCACAGTTAAAGAACGTCCGTACGGCCGTCCGTGAGAAGGTCGCGGCCGCCGGAGCAGCATAGGAAGCGATCCATGAGCAACCTCCAGGCCACTGGTCTCTCTCTTGCCTACGATAAAGAACGGATCATCGACGAGCTCGATCTGCGCGTCCAGCCGGGCCGGATTACAGCGCTGGTGGGCCCCAACGGCTGCGGCAAGTCGACGCTGCTGCGCGGTCTGTCACGACTGCTGCCGGCGGAGAGCGGCGCCGTGCTATTGGACGGGCAGGCCATCCACGAGCTACCCAGCAAGGAAGTCGCCCGCCGGCTGGGCATCCTGCCCCAGAGTCCCGTTGCCCCGGAGGGGCTAACAGTGCGCGAGCTGGTAGTGCAGGGACGCTATCCGCACCAGGGCTGGATGCAGCGCTGGCGCCCAGAGGATGAGCAGGCGGTGCAGGACGCGCTGGGCCTGACGAAGACGACAGATCTGGCAGACCGTCCCCTGGATACGCTCTCGGGCGGCCAGCGGCAGCGCGCCTGGATCGCGATGACGCTCGCCCAGGAGACGGAAATCCTGCTGTTGGACGAACCGACGACGTTCCTCGACATGGCTTACCAGATCGAGGTCCTCGACCTGCTGGTCGAGTTGAACCAACGCGGGCGCACCGTCGTCATGGTGCTGCACGATCTCAACCTCGCCTGCCGCTACGCGCATCACCTGGTGGCGATGAAGGGCGGGCAGGTTGTTGCCCAGGGCGCGCCGAAGTGGATCGTGACGCCGGCGCTGGTGCGGGAGGTCTTTGGGCTGGCGGCGCACATCATTGAGGACCCCATTTCGGGCACGCCGCTGTGTATTCCGCTGGGGCAGCAGCAAAGTAGTCCTGCACCCCGTCGCGTCGCGCCCGCCACGCGTCCGCTTCCCTCCCCCTCTGCGGTCTCCGTACCCGTCTAAGTTATCCTTCAATCTTCGAAAAGGAGAGCCAGCCCCCTCCGAGGTGCGTTCAGCGTTCACCGGCGCCCAAGGCGCGCCCTTGTGGAGAGCGCTTTGCGACTGCTTCCCGTCTGGTACAATCGTGTCAACCGAAGGCGAGCCGGCGCCCGCTTTCTCAGGCGCGGCCAAGCCTTGTGGCCGTCGCAAACAGCGTGAGTAGAGCGCAAGACGTGGAGGATACGAGTAATGACGACTGCCCCTGCCGACGTGGAACTGCAGGCGGGTACAACCCGCTTTCTGGAAGATGGGCCGAAAAAGCTGTTTATTAATAACGAATGGGTTGAGCCGGCGAGCGGCGAGAGCTTTGCCACGGTAAACCCGGCCACCGGCGCGGAGCTGGTACAGGTGGCGCTTGCGGGGCCGGAAGACGTCGACCGCGCCGTGCAGGCG
>JAWVYW010000030.1:0-28755 GCA_033722535.1 Promineifilaceae bacterium (SeqCode) | reverse complement strand
GAGGGAGAGGGTTCCTTCGTCTTCACCTTCCATCCACTCGATCTCTACTTCCAGACTGCGCTTCATGCGCCCTTGCTTGTCTTCCTCTTCCGCCTTGACTTCGAGAACGGTATTGGTGGGAATCTGTAGCGTCAGGCTCTCAGTTCCCTTCTGCAGCAGTACTTCGCCCGCCTCCACGCGATCGGCGAGCTGGCGCAGGAATTCGGCAACGCTACTCCGCGGCTGCCGCTCCTCGCTGGCGAATAAGACAACTTCTCGACTCATTTTGGCCTCCTTGCTAAAGTGTTATCTCTCTGTTATCCGATCTCGAGTGAGATACCATCTCCGGCGAGATCTTGCTTCGACTTTTGCTTCCCACGCCTACGGGAGATGGTCTAGGAGTTCTGTTACTGATCTGCACGTTAAGTGCTTCTCTCCGGTTGCCTCTCTGACAGGGGCCGGGCGCGGAGCAGACGCCCCTGCACGTTCTCCCCGACGAAGCGATCGCCCTCTACCAGCACCTCGCCGCGCAGAATAGTGTACTCCAGCCGGCCGGCGATGCGCATTCCCTCGAAAGGTGACCAATCGGCGCGCCCGTGCAGGTTCGGCGCTGTAACGACTGTCTCCGCCTCCGGGTTCCAGATCACAAAGTCGGCGTCGGCGCCGGGGCGGATGCTGCCCTTGCGGTGGTCGATACCGAAGATGCGCGCCGGATTTTCAGCCAGAACGTCGAGCATCTGTTTCAGGGAAATGCGCCCTTCGGCGACGCCGTAGGTGTAGAGGAGGGGAAAGAGAGTCTCCACACCCGGCATCCCGTTTGGCGTCAGATGAAATGCGCCGCCGTGATGCTCCTTTTGTTCGGCGGTGAAGGGGCAGTGATCGGTGCCGGCGGTGTCGATTGCCCCTTCAGCCAGCGCCTGCCACAGGGCGCGCGCGTCGGCTTCGGTGCGCAGGGCGGGGGTCGTGATGTAGTAGTGGCCTTTCTCTTCCCGGTACTTGTCTTCCGTTAGCAGCAAATACTGGGGGCAGGTCTCGAGATAGATCTGCACACCGCGCGCCCGCGCCGCCAGGCCCGCCTCCAGCCCGGCCCGGCTGCTGAGGTGGACAATGTACAGCGGAGCGCCTTCCTCGCCCGCGATGGCGGCGGCGTCCCGCACCGCTTTTGCTTCCGCCTCCGCCGGTCGGCTGCGGGCGTGGCAGATGGCGTCGCTCCGTGCCTCGGCGAGATACTGTTCCGTCATCGCCTCCACGATCTCGTTGTCCTCGGCGTGCAGCATCACCAGGCCCCCGTGGCGGCCCACCTCGCGCATAACGCGCCGGAACTCGGGCCAGCCGATCATCATTCCCGCCTCCCGGTAGGTGGAGAAGAGTTTGAAGCTGGTGAAGCCATCTGCGATCAGCCTGGGAATCTCGTGGAGGTGATCGAGGGGGCGGTCGGTGATGTTGACGTGAATGCCAAAATCGACGTGGCTGTGGCCCCGAGCCTTCTCCAGACGCTCGTCCACTGCCTCGCGTAGCGTCTGGCCCGGCGCCTGCACGGTGAAGTCAAGAATCGTCGTGATGCCGCCAAAGGCGGCGGCGACAGAGCCGGAGGCGAAGTCGTCGGCGGAGGTCGTCTCCTTGATGGGAATGCCCATGTGGGTGTGCGGGTCGATAAAGCCGGGAAAGACCAGCCCCCCGGCAGCGTCGATGGTGCGCTCGGCTGGTGCGTCGAGCGCCGGCGCGATAGCCGCCACGCGTCCCCCGCGGACGCCAACGTCCACCTGCGCCAGGCCCTCGGGCAGAGCCACATCGCCGTGCCGAATGAGTAGATCAAAGGGTTCAACTGTCTTCATTGTTGCTCCTGGGCCACAATCTTGACAACCGTCTCGAGAAGCGTAGAATTCTCCATACAAGTGGAGCGAATAACAGCTAACAGCAACGCAGTACGTGTTCCTTCGGGAAGAGGACGCCCCAGCTGCTGTAACGGAGCCGTCTCAGACGGAACAGCGATCATATACCTTCTGATGCATCCTCACTGGCGGACATCGGCCGTCTCCGCGGCTATCCCGGTTCAGGAATTATAAATTGTTAGCCTTTAATCTAATCAATAAGTGGTCCGTCGTTTGCCGGAATGCCCCGGCGCCCCCTGCATCATCCACGATGGGCGGCCGCCAATTCAATACAGTTTTATCGTAGTTCGGAGGGAATGTCATGGACAAGATAATACAAAAGATAGATGAGCGCACCGCCGCAGCGCGGGAAGAGATATTGCAATTCTTTCGCGAGATTGTCGCCATTCCGAGTATGAACGCCGACATCGGCGAGGTCGCGCAGTGTGTGGGCGACGAAATGGTGCGCCTCGGCTTTGATGCCGTCTATACCGACCGCTACGGCTCGATTGTGGGCCGCATCGGCGATGGCGAGCGCATCATTCTCTTTGACAGTCACCTGGATACCGTCGGTATCGGCGACCCGGACCAGTGGGATTGCGATCCGTTCAAGGGAAAAGTAGAGGACGGCAAGCTCTATGCTCGGGGCGCGCTCGACGAAAATGGCAGCACCCCGGGGATGATCTACGGCCTGAAAATCGCCTACGACCTCGGCCTGCTCGACGGCTTCACAGCCTACTACTTTGGCAACGTCGAAGAATGGTGTGACGGAATCGCCTGCCAGGCTTTTGTCGAGTGGGAGGGGATCCGGCCCGATTTCGTCGTCATCGGCGAGCCCACGGACATGCACGTCTACCGCGGACACAAGGGGCGCGTCGAGCTGGAGGTCGTCGCCAGCGGGCGCAGCGCCCACGCCGCCAGCAACCAGCACGGGGATAACGCAATTTATAAGATGATCCCGGTCATTCAGGGCATCGAGGCGCTGAACGATCAGCTTCCAAGCGACGACTTTCTCGGGCAGGGGCGGATCACGGTGACCCGCATCGATAGCGTCAGCCCCAGCGACAACGCCGTGCCCGACGAGTGCCGCATCTTCGTCGACCGCCGCATTACTTTCGGCGAGACGGAAGCCGATATCGTGGAGAGCATTCGCCAACTCATTCCTGAAGCCCACGCGGACGACTTCAAGATCGAGGATCTTGTCTATTCGGAGCCGAGTTACACTGGGGAGGTGTTCGTCTATGACAAATTCTTTCCGGCCTGGGCGCTGGACGAGGATCACGAGCTGGTGGTCGCCGGGCAGAATGCAGTCGAGGCGCTGTGGAAGGAACAGCGACCCGCTGGCAAGTGGGAGTTTTCTACCAACGGCAACTACTGGAACGGCAAGGCGGGCATTCCATCCATCGGCTTTGGACCGGGCGAGGAGCGGTACGCCCATGCCGTGAACGAACATGTGGCCCTGGACGATGTCGTCGAGGCGACCCGTTTTTACGCGCTGTTGCCCTATACGCTGGGGCGCCAGGTGGCAGAGCGGGGGGAAGCGAGCGCCACACAGGAGGAGCAGGTTGCCGTTATGGCCGACTGAGGCCCCATCCCCCGCTGCGGCATACAATCAATAACGCACACAAGATCACATCGGAGGAGAGATGCAAACACACTTGCGTGGGCGTGACATGATCACGACCCAGGAATGGACAAAAGACGAAATCGACAGCATTCTTGAGGTAGCAATGGATCTCAAGCGCAAACGGGCGATGGGCGTCCCCCACGCCTACCTGCGCGACAAGGTGCTGGCGATGCTCTTCTTTTTCTCCAGCACGCGCACGCGGGCCAGCTTTGAGGCAGGCATGGCCCAGCTGGGTGGGCACGCGCAGTTCATCGAAAGCACGACGACCCAGATCAGCCACGGCGACACGGCGCGCGAGATCGGCGAAATTCTGGGTCGCTACAACGACGGTCTGGCGATCCGCCAGTGCGATTGGGGGGTCGGGAACGCCTACATTCGCGACGTCGCCGCTGCCAGCCGGGTGCCGGTACTCAACATGCAGTGCGACTTCTACCATCCTTTCCAGGCGCTGGCCGACCTGCTGACCGTTTTCGAACAGAAGGGTAATCCGCGCGGGCTGACGATTAATGTCAGCTACGCGTACGCCAGCAGCTACCAGAAGCCGATGAGCGTGCCGCAGAGCCTGATCCTGCTCCTGACTCGCTTTGGCGCCAACGTGCGCCTGACCCACCCGCCGGAGTTTAATCTGATGCCCGATATCGTGGCCCAGGCGGAGGAGAATGCGCGCCGCGCCCGCGGATCGTTTGAAATTCTGGACGACTTCGACGCCGGCTTTCAGGGGGCGGATGTCGTCTACCCCAAAGCGTGGGGCTGTATGATGACGACGGAAGATCAGAATGAGTCGGCAGAGATCAGCAAACAGTACAGCGACTGGATCGCCGACGACCAGCGCATGGCGCTGACCAACGACGAGTCGATCTATATGCACTGCCTGCCCGCCGATCGAAATATCGAGGTGAGCGACAGTGTCATCGACGGTCCCCACAGCCGCGTTTATGACGAAGCCGAAAACCGCCTCCACGTACAGAAGGCGGTCATGGCGCTGACGATGTAACTCTCAGGCGCCCGCTGCCCCGTCGGCGGTACGCGGACACAGGAACGATATATGGTCGCAGAGAAAGAGAAGAAGATAGCCGTCATCGCCATCGGTGGAAACTCGTTGATCAAGGATCAACAGCATCAGCGCGTTGAGGATCAGTACGAGGCAGTGCGCGAGACGACGGGCCACATTGCGCACCTAGTGCAGAACGGCTGGGATATGGTAATTTCTCACGGCAACGGCCCGCAGGTCGGCTTCATCCTCCGCCGCTCGGAAGTGGCGGCGCGCGTAGAAGGGCTGCACGAAGTGCCGCTGGAAGTCTGCGGCGCCGACACACAGGGCGCCATCGGCTATGCGTTACAGCAGACCCTCTACAATCACTTTCAGGAGAGGGGCATCTCCAGGCGTGTGGTCACCGTCGTCACGCAGACAGAGGTCAGCGCCGATGATCCCGCCTTTGAGGCGCCGTCCAAGCCGATCGGCAGCTTCATGGAACGGGAGGAGGCAGAGCGGCGGGCGGCGGAAAATGGGTGGCGTGTGGCGGAGGATGCGGGACGTGGCTGGCGTCGCATTGTGCCCTCCCCCATGCCGATCCGCATTGTCGAGGAGGACAGCATCCGGACGCTGCTCGACTCGGGCATGGTAACGATCGCCGCCGGTGGCGGTGGGATCCCAGTGGTGGCCGACGAGGCGGGCTGTTTGCATGGCGTTCCCGCCGTGATTGATAAGGATCTCGCATCGGCGCTGCTGGCGAATGCCGTCGGGGCGGAGCTGCTGATTATCAGCACCGCCGTCGACAAGGTGGCGCTGCACTTTGGCCGGCCGGAACAGCGCTGGCTGGACGCGATGACGCTGGAGGAAGCGCGCCGGCACCTGGGCGCGGGCGTCCACTTTGCCCGCGGCAGCATGGCGCCCAAGATTCAGGCGGCGATTAACTTTCTTGAAGGGGGCGGGCGCAGGGTGATTATCACCAACCCCGAGAATATCAAGCGGGCGCTGGCGGGGGAGTCTGGCACCCACATCGTGCACGGAAGCTGACGATGGATAACGTTCTCCACCTCTCCTGCCTGCTCTGTGGTGAGACGTACCAGCCGGAGGAGGTGGCCTACGTCTGCCCCTTACATACCGCCGAGCATGAGAGTGCGCGCCAAAATGAAGGGATCCTCGACGTCCGCTATGATTATGAGCGCATTGCGGCGACCTTCAGCCGTGATCAGCTACGTGAAAACCGCAACATGACAATGTGGCGCTACCGCCCGCTGTTGCCGGTGGCGCCCGGAGCGCCCGTGCCGCCGCTGGACGTCGGCTGGACCCCGCTTTACGAAGCGCCGCGCCTGGCGCGCTCGCTGGGGCTGCGCCATCTGTGGTTGAAGGACGAGGGTCGGCAGCCGACCGCCTCGCTTAAAGATCGGGCGAGCGCAGTCGTCGTCATGCGGGCGCAGGCTATGGGCGCGCGTGTCATAACCGCCGCCAGTACCGGCAATGCCGCGGCAGCGCTGAGCGGGCTCTGCGCCAGCGTCGGGCTGCCCGCGGTGATCTTCGTGCCCGTTACGGCGCCCCAGGCTAAGATCGCCCAGTTGCTGGTCTACGGCGCGACGGTGATGCTGGTCCGGGGTAGCTACGACGACGCCTTTGAGCTCTGTCTCCGGGCCTCCGACGCCTACGGCTGGTACAACCGCAACACCGGCTTCAACCCTTATACGACGGAGGGCAAAAAGACCGTCAGCCATGAAGTCTGCGAGCAGATGCACTGGGAGGCGCCAGACGCCATCTTTGTCAGTGTGGGCGACGGCAGTATCATCGGCGGCGTCCACAAAGGGCTTAAGGATCTGCGCGCCCTCGGCTGGATCGACCGCATGCCGCGACTCTTTGGCGTGCAATCCTCCGGCAGCGACTGGTTGGTGCAGGCGTGGGAGGAGCAGGCGGACCTGATGGAAAAGGGGCCGATTCAGGCGAGCACAGTCGCCGACAGTATCAGCGCTGGCCTTCCGCGCGACCGGCTGAAGGCGATGGCCGCCGTCCGGGAGACGGGTGGCGCCTATCTGCGCGTGCCCGACGAGGAGATTCTGGCGGCGATTCCCACGCTCGCCCGGGGTGCTGGCCTTTTTGCCGAGCCAGCGGGGGCCGCCGCCTATGCCGGTCTGGTTCAGGCGGTGGAACAGGGTCTCGTCCAGAAGAGTGACCGCACTGTCGTCATCAGCACCGGCAATGGGCTGAAGGACATTGCCAGCGCGATGAAGGCGGCCGAACTGGCGCAGACACGCTCCTATACGCTACAACCGGATCTCGAAGACCTGCAGCGCGTTATGACACAGGAAGTGGAGAAACTTACCATATGATTGATCTTTCCATTCACGACGAAACGGTTCTGGAGCGCGCGGTGGAGAGTGCGCGCGAGCGGCAGATCATCATTCCGACCTTCCGCCAGATGGTCGATCCCGCCACGATTCCGGACCGCATCCGTGCGCGGCTGCGCGACGTGGGCCTCTGGGATCTCGACCCGCTTAACCTCTTTCGCATCACCTGGCACAACGAACCTGTACCTCACGGCGGCGGTTTCGGCGGTGTCAACTACCTGGAGCTACCCCCTACGCTGACCGGCGTCGAGGCGCGGATCGTAATTCTGTTGGGAAAGTGGTTTCCCACCGGGGCCCACAAAGTGGGGGCCGCTTTCGGCTGCCTGGCGCCCCGCCTGGTGACGGGGCAGTTCGATCCGACGACGCAGAAAGCGGTGTGGCCTTCGACAGGCAATTACTGCCGCGGCGGCGCCTATGATTCTACGCTGCTGGGATGCGATTCGATCGCCATTCTTCCCGAGGGAATGAGCCAGGAGCGCTTTGATTGGCTGGCCAATATCGCCGGCGAGACGATCAAAACGCCCGGCTCGGAGAGCAACGTCAAAGAGATCTTTGATAAGTGCTGGGAGCTACGCCGCTCGGGCGAGGACGTCGTCATCTTTAACCAGTTTGACGAATTTGGAAACTACCTGTGGCACTATGCGGTGACCGGGCCGGCGATGGCGGAGGTGCTCGAAACGGTAATGGGGCCGGACGACCGCTACCGCGGCGTGGCGCTGACGACCGGATCTGCGGGGACGATCGCCAGCGGCGACTACCTGAAGCAGCGCTATCCGACAAGCAAGATCGCCGCCAGTGAGGCGTTGCAGTGCCCGACGCTGCTCTTTAACGGCTTTGGCGCCCACCGCATCGAGGGGATTGGGGACAAGCACGTGCCCTGGGTACACAACGTGCGCAACACAGACATGGCGATGGCCATTGACGACAACGCCACGATGGCGCTGATCCGGCTGTTCAACGAGCCGGCCGGTCAGGAACACCTGGTCGCGCAGGGCGTTCCCGCCGCTCTGGTAGAGCAATTGCACCTGCTCGGCATCTCCGGGGTGGCGAACATGCTCTCCGCAGTTAAATTCGCTCGCTACTACGAGCTGACCGGTCAAGACGTTGTCTTAACCGTCGCCACCGATTCGATGGAGATGTATGAAAGCCGACTCCACGAGCTGCGGGAGGGGCGAGGCGCTTTCACTGAGTTGGACGCTGTCGCCGCCTTCCAGCGTTACCTGCTGGGGACATCGATTGATTACGTGCAGGAACTGGGTTACTATGATCGCAAGCGCATCCATAATTTAAAATATTTCACCTGGGTCGAACAGCAGGGTAAGAGCTACGAAGAGATCCAGGCGCAATGGTATGATCTCGACTATTGGACTGACATTCAGGACAGTGTTGGGGAGATCGACGCCCTGATAACCCGCTTCAACGAGCGCGTGGGGCTGCTGCAGGCGCTCGCGGCCGCATCCTGATACGACGACCGGTCCAAAGGCCGGTTACTATTGTACTCTTTATGTCATCTCCCACGGTAATCTATCTCGTTCGTCACGGCCACATCGTCAACGTCGACGAGGTCTTTCACGGACGCCTGCCGGGCTTCCGCCTTAGCGAAGAGGGGCGCGCACAGGCCGCTGCCGCCGCCGCCTTTCTGAGCGAGCGACCCATCACTGCCATCTACCACAGCCCGATGGAGCGGGCGCGGCAGACGGCGGAGATCGTCCAGGAGCATTTTCCTCCACCGCGACCGTCCCTGAACGAGACGCCCCTCCTCAACGAAATTTTCTCTCCTTTTGATGGTCGCCCGTGGACGGAGATGGCCGCGCGCGATTGGGACTTCTACACGGGCTCGGCGCCCGAATATGAACAGCCAGCAGATATCGTCAATCGTATGCTGGCTTTCCTGCAGCGCGTGCGCCGCCTGCACACCGGGGAGCATGTGGTGGGGGTGACGCACGCCGATCCCCTCGCCTTTATCTGGATGTGGGTCCTGCAACAGGATGTACACGTCGATAACCGCCGTCGGCTGCTCGAGTGGGGGCTGCAGGATGAGTACCCGGCAACGGCGTCTATCTCGATCTTTACCTTTGAATCAACCGCGCCGGGCGAACTACCGGACTCTGAGTACGTGCGCCCGTACTGAGTGCGCGGCGGATCCTGGTGGGTTTGCCAACTCGTAGGGGGAAATATATAGTAACGTTGTGAACCGATTTGTGGTTTCACTGCTTGAATTGGAGAGCAAGGAGGTGAGATCCCGCCTGTCCATTCGTTGACCCAGTGTCCGGCGCGCTTGCATCCGCGAACGCCTGGACGGAAATGGTGCTTACGCCGAATCGGATATAGTAGCCGGTGAGCATCAACAGATTGGATCAAGTCAATAGAAGACGTTTAGTAAGGAGAAGGAAGGAGAACCAATGAACAGAAAGAGATTTATTCTGATCGCCCTGATCGCCCTGCTGGTCCTGGCGCTCGGCGCCTGCCAGCCCGAGGCCGACGTGGTCGAAGAAGTCGAAGAAGCGGCCACAGAAGTCAGCGAAGCAGCAACGGACGCCGACGAAGCGGTCGAAGAAGAGGATGAAGTTGTCGAACCCGAAGATCTGGATGTCGAGGACGAGCCGGAAGACGTTGAAGAGGTAACCGAGACGTTGGGCACCGAAGACAACCCGATCGTCATGTCTTTCGTACCCTCTGGCGACACCGAGGAGATTCTAGTCAGCGGCGACACGCTGGCAGATATGATCTCTGAGCGGACGGGCTTAACCGTTGTCTCCAACGTCGGCGTGGACTACGCCGCCGTGCGCGAGGCAATGGGCGCCGGTCAGGCTCACATCGGCTGGATGAACACCTTCAACTACATCCTGGCCAATGAGATCTATGGTGTGGACGCTGCGCTGGTAACGCAGCGTTTCGGCTCAACCTTCTACAACGGCCAGATCAACGTCAACGCCGATGCGGGAATCGAGACGCTGGAAGATCTGCGCGGTAAGGTCATGTGCTGGACCGATCCCGGCTCGACCTCCGGCTATATCATTCCGCGCATCATGCTCCAGGCCAACGGCATCGACCCCGACGCCGACTTCGCCGAGACGCTGGAAGCCGGTTCCCATCCAAACGTGATCATCCAGGTCTACAACGGCGAGTGTGACGCCGGCGCCACCTATGCCGATGCCCGCAGCGCCGTCGAGGAAGATTTCCCGGATGTTACTGAGGTGGTCGAGGTGCTGGCGGTGACGACTGACATTCCGAACGACAATGTCGCTTTCATCGCCGACTTCCCCGCTGACATGCGCCAGTCGATCGTGGATGCGCTACTCGATATCGCAGCGACGGAGGAGGGTCAGGAAGCGCTGAATAACCTCTACTCCATCGAGGGGTTGGAAGAGACAGATGATTCCTTCTACGATCCGTTCCGCGCTGACCTGAGTCGCGCTGGCATCGACATCGAAGAGCTGGCTACAGGCGGTTAATTCACCTGACCGATTCTGGAGGGAGAGGAGGCATCTTCTCTCCCTCTTTTTTGTTTTGAAGGAGTATTCCCTTGCTGCGCATTGAAAATCTGACGAAGGTTTTTGAAGACGGTACTGTGGCCGTAAAAGATGTAAGTTTTGAGGTCAGCGAAGGGGAGTTTCTGGCGATCATCGGCCTTTCCGGCTCCGGCAAGTCGACCTTGTTGCGCTGTATCAACCGGCTGATTGAGCCGACGGCGGGGCATATCATCTGGAACGGCGTCGACGTGACGGCGGCAGACGGGGCGGAGCTGCGCCGCATACGGCGTCAGATTGGTATGATCTTCCAGCAGTTTAACCTCGTCAAACGCAGCAGTGTCTTAACGAACGTCCTATCCGGTCGCCTCGGCTACGCTCATCCGGTGCTGAGTCTGCTTCACTTCTTCTCGCCCGCCGACCGGCGACGGGCGCGGGAGGCGCTGGAGCGGGTGGGGATTGCCGAAAAAGCCGATAACCGCGCCGATCAACTCTCCGGCGGACAGCAGCAGCGTGTGGCGATAGCGCGCGCGCTAATGCAGGAGCCGAAGCTGATGCTGGCCGATGAGCCGGTCGCCAGCCTGGACCCTGTTCTTTCCCACTCCATCCTGCAATATCTGGAGCTTCTCAACCGCCAGGATGGTATTACAGTCCTTTGCAGCCTACACTTTCTCGATCTCGTCCACCGCTATGCCACGCGCGTCATCGGCCTCAAGGATGGGGAGTTGGTTTTCGACGGCCCCCCATCGGAGCTGACGGCGGAGCGTTTCAAGGAGGTCTACGGCGAAGAGGCGGAGATGGTTTCCGCTGGCGGGCAGGCGATGAATTAGCCAGTAATTGACGGTTGAGAAGCGAACAACGAATCGATGACATCCCAGAATAACGAGTCCCCTCGTCTGCTGCACCTGCCGCCGTGGCTGGCGGCCCTCCTTTCGTTGCTCATCCCGGGAAGTGCACAGCTTCTACTCGGTCGGCGCCGGCGGGGCGTTGCCCTTCTGGCGGGCCTCCTCATCCTGCTGGCCCTGATTCTATGGGCTGAACTGCCCGTACTGTTGGTCCCCCTGGTCGGGCTGTGGTTATGGAATGGCTGGGACGCCTTTCGCGTTGCGGGGGGCGAGGGCGCCGGTCTGCTTGTGCCGCTTCTGCTGGGGGCGATCATCGTCTACGGCCTCAGTATCGACGCCGTTGACGTGCGCTTTAATCGTCTCATCACCGGCGCGGACTCCGTCCGCCCCTATATTGCTAGTTTCCTCGACCCGGAGCTCTTTACCCGGGAGACAGAGGATATCGAAGGGGTGGAGCCGATCCAGGTGCCGTGCATCGACCCGTTGCCGCCGCCTCAACGGAGCGCCACGAGCGAGCCAGACGTAATCATTAGCGTTCCCTGCGCCGACGTGGGAGAGACGATCGAGATCCGGGGGACCGGTTTCTTCCCCAACGAAGAAGGGTCGTTGCGCTGGATCAACCCCATCGGCGACGTACAGCGACTGCTCAGGGGCGGGGAACCGATTACCTTCGTCGCCGACGAAGAGGGCACATTTACGACCACCGCCGAGGTGCCGCTGGCGGTGCCTCTGACGCAGCGCCCACCCGAGGGCGAGACGCAGACCCACGCGGTGCGCGCGCAGCAGAATGTGCCCTTTGGTCCGCGTATCCCCACGCAGACCCTGGAGCTTGTGATCGAGAAGATTGGCGAGACGATTGCCCTCGCCTTCATCGCCACGGTGATGGGCGTCGTCTTTGCCGTGCCCTTCAGTTTCCTGGCGGCACGCAACCTGATGGGGGGGAACCCGGTCACGTTGGCGATCTACACGGTGACGCGCACGATGCTGAACATCGTGCGCAGCATCGAGACGCTGATGTGGGCGATTATCTTCGTCGTGTGGGTCGGGCTGGGACCCTTTGCCGGCTCGCTCGCCCTCTGGCTACATACTGTCGCCGCGCTGGGCAAACTTTATTCGGAGGCGATCGAGAGCATCGATCCGGGACCCATTGAAGCGATCCGGGCGACCGGTGCTCGCTGGCCGCAGATGGTCACCTACGCCGTGCTGCCCCAGATCTTGCCCACCTTTACCAGCTTCACCCTGTTCCGCTGGGATATCAACGTGCGCCTCTCGACTGTCATCGGCCTCGTCAGCGACGCCGGCCTCGGCTTCCTCGTCGTCCAGTGGATCCGGTTGAATCGCTTCTCCTCGATGGCCACCGCGATTATTGCCATCATCCTCGTCGTGGCGGGCCTCGATTATGTCTCCAGCTGGCTACGAGAGCGTATCATCGCCGGGCGTCCCCTCGTCCCCACCGAGGTGCCCGCCGTGCAGTATACCTTTCGGGGAATGATGCTTGTCGGCTTTGTCGCCCTCTTCGTCTGGTCGTGGAATGTCGCCGAGATTGAACTGGGCGAACTGGTAGAGGGTCTGCCGGGCGGTGTACGCATCGCCAGTGCCTTTGCCGTTCCCGATCTTTTTGACCGCCCGGAGGAGGAGTTTGTGATCAGCGAGCGACTGCCGGTGCCGTGCGGCGCCGGGAATGGCGGCATCGCGGCACAGGCAGTGGGCGATGTCACGCTGGAGCTTTCTCCCGAATGTGGTGAGGCCGGGGAACCGCTGCTCATAACGGCGACCGGACTGCCGCCGGAGAAGGAAGTGTCGGTACGTTGGCTGCTCTCTGATGGCGCTTTCCTGCGCGTGCGCTCTGGCTGCTGCGTGACCGATGCCGACGGTGCGCTGCGCCTGGAGACGACGATCAGCCCACTGATGGCCGACGACGCGGGTGTGGGTGGGGTGGGCATTCTGTGGCAGGAAGTAAGTGGCCTGCCACGGCTGAGCAATTCCTTCCGCACGGTTGCCGAACTGTCGCTGGTGACGCTGCTGATGGCGCTGATGGCGACGACGCTGGGCAGCCTCTTTGCAATTCCGCTCAGCTTCTTTGCCGCACGCAATATCATGGGCGACACTGTACTGGGGCGCGCCGTATACTACATTTTCCGCACCATCTTCAACGTGGCGCGCAGTGTTGAACCGCTGATTCTCGTGCTGGTCGCCGCGGCCTGGGTCGGCGCGGGACCGTTCGCCGGCATGGTGGCGTTGACGCTCAGCAACATCCCCAATCTCGGAAAGCTATTTTCGGAGACGATCGAAGAGATCGATAGCGGTCCGGTCGAGGCGGTCACGGCGACCGGCGCCCGCAACATGCAAACGCTGGTTTTTGCAATCGTGCCCCAACTCGTGCCTCGTTTCCTGGCCTTTATCCTCTACCAGTGGGATATTAACATCCGCATGTCGACTGTTATCGGTTTTGTCGGCGGCGGCGGCATTGGGCAACAGTTCCGCCTGTGGATCGGACAGAACCAGTACGCGGCTGCGGGCATGGCGACATGGGCCATCGTCGCTATGGTCTGGAGCATGGACTATATGAGCGCCCGTGCGCGGGAGGAGATCGTCTGATGAAAATGGTCGAACCGGTCGAAGCGGTCCCTTCAGGTCTGTTTCCTCTCGCAGCTGCCCTGCGCGACGGTTCGCTCCCCCTGCTCGATTACCTCGCCTGGCTTGAGAAGCACTTTGAGGCGCGCGAGCCAGAGGTGAAGGCTTTTGTACCGGAAGAGGGGCGCTTCGAGCGCCTGCACCGGCGCGCGCGCCTGCTCCTGGAGCAGTATCCACAACCGGCGTCGCGGCCGCCGCTCTTTGGAATCCCTCTGGGCGTAAAAGATATTTTCCACGTGAGCGGCTTTCTGACGCGCGCGGGGAGTGACCTGCCGCCGGAGCGTCTCGCCGGGGCCGAAGCGCCGGTGGTGACGGCGCTGAAGAAGGCGGGGGTGCTGATCCTGGGCAAGACGGTGACCACAGAATTCGCCTACTTTGCACCCGGGCCGACGCGAAATCCTCACGACCCGGCGCACACGCCGGGCGGCTCCAGCAGCGGTTCGGCGGCCGCCGTCGGGGCTGCACTGTGTCCGCTGGCGCTGGGGACGCAGACGATCGGCTCCGTGATCCGCCCCGCCGCTTTCTGTGGCGTCGTCGGGTATAAACCGAGCTACGATCGCGTCTCCCGGGAGGGGGTGATCCCTCTTTCCCCTTCCCTCGACCACGTCGGCTTTTTCACACCGGAGGTCGCCGGAGCGGAGCGCGTGGCAGCGCTGGTCTGCGCCAGCTGGCAGCCGCCGGTCGCGGGGGCATTGGTCGAGCGGGCGTTACCCCGGCTGGGCGTGCCCCAGGGGCCCTATCTGGAGAATGCCACGCCGGAGAGTCTGCGCCACTTCCACGCGCTATGCGACCGCCTGCAGGATGCAGGAGTTGAGGTCAGGACCGTGCCGGCGATGGCGGAGTTTGAAAGGGTGGTGGCGCAGCATCGTGCGTTAATGGCGGCGGAAGCGGCGGCTGTGCATAAGGCGTGGGGCGAGTTTACAACGCGCTATCATCCGCGCACGAGTGAACTGCTGGCGAGGGGGCGCAGGCAGCAGGCGGAGGAGGTGGCGGCGGCGCGCGCGGGGCGGGAGGCATTTCGGCGTGAGCTCCTGGCGCTGATGGACGAGCACCATGTCGACCTCTGGATCGCGCCGGCAGCGCCCGGACCGGCTCCACAAGGGTTGGACAGCACTGGCGATCCGATCATGAATCTGCCCTGGACCTATAGCGGGCTGCCGGTGCTGGGAATGCCCTCAGGCTTTGCCGAGAGCGGCCTGCCGCTCGGCGTGCAGTTCATCGGTCGGTGGCATGGCGACGAAGCGCTGCTGCAGTGGGGGAATCAGCTTTACACGCTGATAGAGAACGTTCTTGAGAGGATGGAGGAATAGGTGATGGCGATCGTCAGGCAAATTCTGGAAACAAAAGGGTACGATGTCTATGCGGTGGCGCCCGACACGACGATTTATGAGGCGTTGGAGCTGATGGCGGAGAAGAACATTGGGGCCGTGCTGGTGATGACGGACGATGCCCTTGACGGTATCTTCTCCGAGCGTGACTACGCACGTAAGGTCGTACTGGCAGGGAAGTCGTCGCGAGCGATGCCGGTGCGTGAAGCGATGACCGAGACTGTCATCTGCGTCCAACCAAACCAGAGCGTCGAAGGGTGCATGGGGCTGATGACTGACAAACGCATCCGCCACCTGCCAGTTCTGGACCAAGAAGGAGCCGTGATTGGCGTCATCTCGATTGGCGACGTCGTGAAAGCGCTGATCTCCGAACAGGCAAATACCATTCACCACCTGGAAAGTTACATCACGACCGGTCACCCGGGGGCTGGTTCGCAGACGCGAAAGGTCCAAGAGAGATGAATGAGGTGACGCGCGCAGATATTCGCCGTCTCTTGAAGCGCTTTGGCATTCAGGCCGACCAGGCGCTGGTCGAGCACCTGGAGCATAATCCCGACGTCTCGGCGGTGCGGGTGCGGATCACCCTGGAAGATCTGACCGATTACGGTGCGAACGCGCCGCAGGAGCGGCTCCACCTGGAGGTAGAAGAGGTCGTGCGCCAGGGCGAGGAAGCATAAGGCTCGTCCGTCGTGGAAAGTGCATGGCTCCTGGAGGCCATCGGCTACGCCGGCTCACTGCTCGTAGCGGTCAGCCTGATGATGCGCTCCATCCTGCGACTGCGCGTCATCAATCTCATCGGCGCCGCGCTCTTCGTCGTCTACGGCCTCCTGATTCGCGCCTATCCGATCGCCGCCGTTAACTTCTTTATCGTCCTCATCGATCTTTACTACCTGCGCGAAATTGCCAGTATTGAGGAATATTTCACCCTCCTGGAGGTGCCCTTCGAGTCCCGCTATCTGCACCACTTCCTGCACTTCTATCGCGCCGAAATCCGCCGCTTCATTCCCGGCTTTCGCGACGACCTGTCACCACGCCACCTTTTCCTCTTCATTCTGCGCGACATGGTTCCCGCCGGTCTTTTCATAGCCGAGCGCGTCGAGCCGCACGCGCTCCTCATCCGCCTCGATTTTGTCATTCCCAGCTATCGAGACTTCAAGATCGGTCGCTTTCTCTACGCGGACCGGGCCAGCTTCTTTCGCGAACGGGGCTTTAACCGCGTGTACAGCGAGCCGGGGAATAAGACCCACAATGCCTACCTTGAGCGGATGGGCTTCAACCTCGACGACAGTCTGGGGCGACCGCTGTACTGCCTGACGCTTGATGCGGTCTAAAGCCGGTTCAGGTTGCGTCGCCGCTTCCGTTGGGTGATTATCCCTCTTGCGCCAGCGCTGCCAGATCGCTCGGCGGCGCCGTCTGTGCACGAAAGATCGTCCCGCTGCGCGCGCCGGTTGCGCCAGCGACCCGCTCCACGTGCTCGGGGACGGTGTTCGCTGGCTCCTCGCCGGGTAGCAGGTAAGTGAAATCGACCGCTTCGGGACCGCGCCGGAGCGTGCCGCCGACCACCTCGGCGGTGAAAAGCAAAACGACCTCCCCCTGCTGCGGCTTGGTGTACACGCCGGCGAGATCGGTCAGGCGCACGTCGAGGCCCGTCTCTTCGCGGGTTTCGCGCACCGCCGTTTCCCACGGCGCTTCCTGCCCCTGTCGCCCACCGCCGGGAAGATTCCAGACCTCATGATCGGTTCGCTTCAGCCATAGGACCCGCCTCTCCTCGTCGTGGATGAGAACAGAGGCGCCCACCGACCACTCCGGCGCTGGTTCATAGGTGGGATCGCGGCGGAGAAGGCGGCGCAGGTTCAGCGAGCGGTGGGCGAGCCAGCGAGCGAGGCGTACCGGGCGCGAGAGCTCCTGGACGCCCCAGTAGGGCGGGCCGCCTGTATGGCTCAGAGCGCGCTCCAACCGCTCGCGGTGCAGGGCCAGCATCGGGCGGGGGGTGGGCACCGTTTTCATAAACCCGACTCGCGGCGACTCCGCGGAGGCGGCAAGCTGCCCCCCCTTCTGAAGGCAGCGGAAGCTGAAGAGCAGGTGACCGTCCGGCTCTTCCCGCCGGTAGTAAAGGGCGACCAGCCGCACAGGCAGCACCTTCAGCCCGCTCTCCTCCTGCGCCTCGCGCGCGGCAGCCTCGTCAGGCCGTTCGTCTGCTTCGACCCCGCCACCGGGCATCGCCCAGGTGCGTGAATCGTTGCGCAGGACGAACAGCGCCTCATTATACTCGTTGGTGACCACTGCTTCGGCTCCGAGCTGCATCCGCTACTTCCTCGTCTGTTCTCGATCAGATGGCGCACGGCAACTATACTCAGCCTGCGCCATTGCACCACCAAGCGCAAGAAACGGATAAGAGAAAAAGGCGCGATCTTGGCAACGATAACGGGAGTGGTATAATGATTTGTGTTCGGGGAAGTGTCGGAACTGGCAGACGAGCATGACTTAGGATCATGTGCCGCGAGGCGTGCGGGTTCGAGTCCCGCCTTCCCCATCCCCGGCGTTGCCTATGCAACGCTTTCTTTTTTTACATAAGATATCGAGGCCGGTCCAATACTTCTGGATGAACGTTCGTTATCACCCACTAGCCAGGCCCACAAAACAAGAAGAGGATTCCCGTGACGCTTACCATACATACTGAACAGGATGAACAGCGGCAGTTGAAGGTGACTGTCGAAGTCGACGAGAGCCGCGTCGAGGAGCAGATGCGGCGCACGGCGCGCGAGCTGGCGCGCGAAGTGGACATTCCCGGCTTCCGCCGCGGGCGGGCGCCCTACAACGTCATCGTGCAGCGTGTGGGCCGGGGCTCGCTGCGCGCGGAGGCGGTAGAAGAGCTGATCACCCCGATTTTTGAAGAGGTGATGGCCGAGATCGAAGCCACCCCCTACACACAGCCGACCCTCGAAGAGATGGAAATGGAGCCGCTGGTTATCGAGTTTGTCGTGCCGTTGGAGCCTGAGGTCGATCTTGGCGACTATCGCTCGCTGCGGCGGGAGGAGATCGAGCCGGAGGTCACCGACGAGGCGGTACAGGATTCCCTGGAGCATATTCGCGAGCACCATCAGGTGGTGGAGCCGGTCGACCGTCCGGTGCAGGAAGGGGACATTATTGCCGTTTCAGGCACGGGTGAGGTGGTCGAAGAGAGCCAGGTCGACGTTATTTTCGACGAAGAGCGTACCGAGCTTTTGATGGATCCGGAAGTTACCTTCCCCGGCACCGACTTTGTCGCCAACCTGCTGGGTCTTGAGGTGAGCGATCATACGGAGTTTACGATCACCTTCCCGGAGGAAGAGCCATACCTGGCGGACGAAGAGGAAGAGGAGGGCGCTGCACTCGCCGGTAAAGAGGCGTTCTTCACCCTGACCATTCTCGACGTGAAGAGCCGCTACCTGCCCCCGCTGGACGACGAGCTCGCACAGCAGGAGGGCGAATTTGAGACGCTCGACGAGCTACGTGAGGCGCTGCGCAAGGAGTTGCAGGCGGAGGCCGAAGCGGAGGCTCGCGCAGATATGTTCGACGGCTTCCTGGAGATGATGGCTGAACAGGCCGAAATCGTCTATCCGCCGGCTGCCGTCGAGGAAGAGCTCGATTCAATGGTAGCCAACCACAAGCAGCGGGTGACGCGCGCCGGCTGGCAGTGGAATGACTACCTTACGCTGCAGAGCGAGACGGAAGAGTCGCTACGCGAGCAGTGGCGAGACGCGGCAGCCGGCAGAGCACGCCGGGGGCTGGCGCTGCGCGAGTTTATCCTCCAGGAGCAGCTTTCGCTCGATGACGAAGAGATGGAAGCAGCCATCGAGGAGCGCGTCGAGGAGCAGTTTGCAGATAACTCTGAGATGCAGGAGGCGATGCGCAACTTCTTCCACAGTGCAGAAGGGGCGGAGACGCTGGCGAACCAGCTTCTGCTCGACAAGGTTTACGAACGGATGCGCGCCATTGCCACCGGTAACGCGCCGGAGCTAGAGGCGCCAGAAACAGAGGCGACGGAAGAGGCGGATGAAACAGCCGCGATCGATAGCTCCGGGATTGGAGAAAGAGAGCCTGATGTCGCCTCCGAAGTGCAGACTGCGGCAACGGAGACCGGCGAGGTTGAAGAAGCGGCAGACCAGGTCATCGAAGCCGCCGACGTTGCCGACGCCTATGACGCGGGCGAGCCGGAGGAGGCCAACACGGCGGAAAACATATAACCGTCGTGCGGCAACTATTATTCGAAGTTGAACTACATCCAGTATTAAGGAGATGAACATGTTTAACAACCTTCCATCGTCTCTCGTTCCGATGGTGATCGAAACCAGTGGGCGCGGCGAGCGCGCTTACGACATCTATTCGCTACTGTTGAAGAACCGGATCATCATGTTGGGGACGCCCATCAACGACCAGATCGCCAATCTGACTGTTGCCCAGCTCCTTTACCTGGCGCGCGAGGATCCGAACAAGCCAATTCGCATGTACATCAACTCGCCTGGCGGACAGGTGTACGCTGGCATGGCAATTTACGACACGATGCAGCAGGTTGAATGCCCCGTCTCGACAGTGGCCGTCGGCTTTACCGCCAGCTTCGGCACCGTACTGCTGACCGCGGGAACGAAGGGTATGCGCTTCGCGCTGCCCAACGCCACCATCCACATGCACCAGCCGCTCGGCGGTGCGCAGGGACAGGCGTCAGATATCGCCATTCAGGCGCAGGAGATTTTGCGGCTGCGCACGACCCTGAACCGCATCCTGAGCAAACACACGGGCCAGTCGATTGAAACGATCGAAGAGGACACTGACCGCGACATCTACATGGATGCCCAGCAGGCGATGAGCTACGGTCTCGTCGACGAGGTCCTGACCGATCCCGGCACCGAACCGGAAGTGCCCGAGGAGAGCGAGAACGGCTCCGGCGCTTCCTGACGACCGTTCTACTGCAACCGGCGGCGGACGATCCTCCGCCGCTGGTTGCACCCTAGTGGCGCAAAGGTCGGCGGAGCGCCACAAGCCCCCCTACTTGCAGTCCCCTCCTACTCTCTCTATAATCCAACGCGTCAATGAAACCATCCGGGGAACCTGGAGGGTGTTTCCCAGCCTGGAAGACTCACTTTTCAGGCACGCTTTTCGAAAGGAGTCGCGTGCGCGTGCGAGGTACGTGTGAGAGCCGTGTATGACATCTGAGCAGGCCGGGATCTGGTGAACCACAGGACGTCTCTTCGCTCGCTGCGCTTGTGCCTGGCGCTGCTCGTCGCCCTGCTGCCGCTGGCGGCTTTTGTGGTAACCCAGCTGGTGGCGCCCGCCACCCGCACCGCACAGGCGGCTGCCCCCCCGGCGCTCGATCCGCATGTGCGACCCCAACAGGATACCCTGGAGATCATCTCTGTGCCGCCGAAGACGGCTGTGCGCGGCGAGCAATACACGTACGAGGTGATTGCCTCCGATACTGTCCTCACGTGGACACTGCCGACAGGGCCGTCCGGGATGACGATCACCCGTCTGTCAGAGCTGCGCGCGTTTGTCACCTGGACTCCGGCCGACCTGGATTCGGAGCCGGTCGTGCTGCGGGCGGAGGGCGAGGGAAACGTGATCGCCGAGCAAGCCTACACCATCTCCGTCTTTGCGCCGACGGGGACGCCCACCCGCACGCCACCGCCGGTGGCGACGGCGATTTACGTGGATCGCTACGAGCCAAACAACTCTCTGCAGGACGCCTTCACGACCGCGCCGGGAATTGAGCTGTCGTTGAATACGCTCTGGCCGGTCGGCGATATTGACTATTTCCGCTTTCACGGCAAGCGCGGCTCCGCATATGAAGTATACACTGACGATCTGGACCCTGCGCTGGATACCTTCCTCACCGTCTATGACACGAATGGAAATATCATCGCCACCAACGACGACGTGGAGCCGCTGGCTAATGCCTCCCTCGTCCGTTTTTCGGCGCCGCAGAGCGGGTTCTACTTCGCCAGTGTGACCAATCTCAACCCGACCGACCCAGTGGATGCCACCTACAGCATCGGCGTGGTCGAGATTTTGGGTACGGCGACCCCCACGCGCGTCCCTTCGGTGGACCAATGCGAGCCCAATCCGACTTTCGAGACTGCCTGTCTGATCGATCTCAGTACCACCTATGCCTTTGACTTTGTACCCTTCACGGGGCGGGGCGAGGATAACGACTTTTTCCGTTTCTGGGTGAAGGAGGGGCTCTTCTATCGTTGTGAAACCTTCGCCCTGAGCCCGCTCAACGATACCAACATGATCTTCTATACCGGCCCCGGCTTCGAATTCGGGGTGGCGGGCAACGACGATAAAGCGCCGGGCGAGCTGGGCAGCCAGGTAACCTACCGGGCAAACTATACCGGCTGGCTTTACGTCTTAGTCGGGCCTGGGCCGGAGCTGGAGCCGGAGTATCTCGCCTCCGACCGCTTCCGTTACAATCTGGAATGTGTCCGGCTGGAGGTGACGCCGACGCCGACCTTTGTGCCGAAGGGAGGCGGCGACTTCCAGCTGCCGACGCCAACACCCTTCGCCTTCACGCCGGAGCCGACCGCCACACCCTTTGTCGTGCCGACCTTCGCGACGCCATCGCCCACACCGCGGCCGGTTATTATCATTAATCCGCTGCCGACGGCGACTCCGATCGGTGGCGGGCAACAGGGTGTAACGGCGCAGATAACGGTGTACCTTGATTCCAACCTCAATAGCATGCCGGAGTTAACGGAGGGCATCGCCGACGTCGCCGTCTTCCTCTACGATGCAGCGTCAGGCCAATTGCTGCAGGTAGGCTTCACCAACGAGGCGGGGACGGTGCGTTTTGGTCCCGTTGCCACTACCGGCGCATTGCGCGTGGCGATACCATTCTTCGATTTCAGCCGTACTGTCACCGGGCCAGATGCCAACATCGTCCTGCGTATTGTGCCGCGCCCGCTCCCCGGTACGATTCCCTGAGCGCCGTTAGCGCCTGTGATTCAGAAAAAGTAGAGCTTCATGCAAATCGAGCCAGGTCGAGCAGACAGTTTGAGAGCACGCTTGCGCGGGCGGGAGCCGCTGGCAGCGGCCCTCCTTGCTGCCTTTGTCGGCCTCTGCCTGCTATGTCTATTTGGCGTACTGTTGCTGGAGCCGCAGACGCCCTTTGCCGTCGACGGCGACGAAGCGCCGACGCCGTTTCCAACGGCGGAGGGGGGGACCACCGAAGAGGTGATCATCGCCGAGGTAGACGGCGAAGCGGGTATTAGCCTGCCGCTACCCGGGCCGGCGTTGGTTACTATCGGGCCCGAGACCTTTAACGTCGTCCCAGAGCCGGTCGGGGAAGATGGGGTGTGGTCACCTGAGCCGGCCGGCGATGACGTCGCCTTCTGGCTTGCGGGAACGTGGGTGAACTACGTGATTGCTCTGCCGGAAGCGAACAACAACCGGGCGTTGCTGGAAAGCCTGGCGCCGGGCGACGAAATTGCCCTCACGCTGCGTAGCGATAACCAGTTGCGCTTCACCGTTACCGAGCGCGAAGTCGTCTCGGTCGAGCGCATCGATCTATTCGCTCAGAACCTCCCGGGTATCACCCTCTTTATGCTCGAGGGGCAGGGGGGCGAGCGGCTCGTCGTCCGTGGCACCTTTGTCGCCGACCCGGATGCAGAGATCGGCGCCGTGGGCAATGTGGCCCAGCTGGGCGACACTGCACAGCTCGACAACCTACAGTTGACTGCCACCGGCGCGTCCGCTCTCTTCGAGCGCACCGAGGCACCACCGGGATTCTTGTTTTACCTCGTCGACTTCGTGCTGCAGAATGTGGGGACGACGCCGGTTGATTTGGAGAGCCTCCGTTTCGTCCTCGTCGACGAGCTGGGCAACCAGTACGCGGCAAACGTACAGGCAAGCCAGTTTGGAGCGTTCGCGCCGCCTTCAGGCCTCCTCCAGGCAGGCGAATCGCGGCAGGCCAGCGTCGGCTTTCAGGTTCCGGTAGGGCTGTCGAGCCCGACGTTGATCCTGATCGTTACTCGCGCCGATCAGGCGGGCGAGTTGCGGGTGAATATTCCCTTTGCCACCGCAGATCAAGCTGCCGCCGCGGTCGTCACTCTGGAGCGGGCGGATGTCTCTGCAGACGGCACCAGCCTGCTCCTCGAGGGGCAGATTGCCAATACCGGCGAGCAGGGAGTGGTGATCACCGAAGAAGATGTCACCCTCTTCAGCAACGGGACCGTGCACCTGATGCTCTCCACGAATCCGGCGCTGCCGTGGGTGGTCGCTCCGGGGCAGACACTGCCCTTTTCTCTCTCTTTCCAGAGACCGGCGGGTAGTGAAGCGGTGCTGACGATCCTGAATCAGCCTTTCCAGTTGAGTGGTCTGCGTTAGCTGCTTTTTCGGGGTGAGGGCGCGCGGGCTCCAGAAGTTTGGCTGCCGTTATGCCCCTTCCTGCACTCTTTGTTGAAGCGCCCCTTCCTGCAGGGCCCCTTCCTGATGAATGGCCTCCTCGTCTTTTTGAAAGAGGAAGGCAAGTGACGACGATTCGCGGCTACCACGGCTGGTGTAGAAGAGAAGCAAGCCGATCGTGATCGACAGAATGCCGAGCACCAGCCCGCCGAGTTGCAGCGGACCGACAAAGGGGCGAGGATAGCTGGCGTGGGGGTGGGTGCCGATCCCCAACAGATCGGCGAGACCGGAGACATAGGCAAAGACGAGACCGGTAGCGGCGAGACGAATGCCAATGTCCGCCTGCAGCGAGCGGGATGAACCAGGCTCGCGGAGACTGAGCAGATGAAGGAAGCCGGCGAGGGTGAGAAAGGTGAGGCCGAGCAGGAGCTGGAACATCTGAACGATGCCAAAGCCGGGTGTCAGATCCAGCCCGAAGAGTTCTGCCGCCAGCGAGACGATAGCGAGGACGTTACCAATCAGGAACAGCAGCAGAATCGAAAGGCGCCATCCCCACCGAATCGGCCGTTTCTCCATGTTCCTCCACGTTTCCTCAGGCGGTAGAAAAAAACGCCGCGTACCGCACGCGACGTTTTAATCAGTCGGGGCAGCGGGATTCGAACCCACGACCTCTTCAACCCCATTGAAGCGCGCTACCAAGCTGCGCCATGCCCCGGAGCAACTTGGATTCTAGCATTCCCACTTTCGTCGCGCAACTCTTCTTATTGTCTGTATATCTTCTCAGGTGGCGAACGCCGAGGCCAACAACTGGAGGAGCCCGAGAGCAAAGTTGTAGCCGAAGTGGACGACGACCGCGGCGGTGGTGTTGATACGCATTCGAATTCGGCCCAGGATGAGGCCGACGACGAAGATGAGGAGCGTAGCCGGAGTAATGCCGTACTGGATGTGAGCGATGGCAAAGAGCAGACTCGTCGCCCACAGTCCAAGTACCGGTTGCAGGGCGCCGCGAAAGAGGACCTCCTCTCCCACGCCCGCTGCGAGCGCAAGGATGAACCATTCGCCCACCGTATCGATATCGCCCAGAAGGAGGGTGTTTACATCATTTAAGGTCTCTGCTACTTCCGGATTGACCAGTAGAAAGGAGATAAGCGCCAGAAACTGAAGAAGGATGAGGATGGGCACCCAGCGGAGGCTGCGTGTAAGCTCCCCTTCTGTGAGTCGCTCCAATCCGAGGCGGTCTAGCAGCTCCTGCCAGGAGCGCCGGGTCAGGGCGCCGACGCCGAGCACGGCGAGGGCGACGTAGAGGAGCTGCGAGGCCACGATCTCGCCGATGGAGGTAGGGGTGGTCGTCTCCGCCAGTGCTTCCAGACCACCCTGCGTCAGGGTCAGCACGACGTTGCCTACGAAGTACCCGCTCAGAATGAGGGCCAGCGTGTGCACCGGCGAGGACGGATCCAGCGGAATCAGCCGGGCCAGGGAAACGCGCAGCCGGCGAGTGGTTGCCAGCAGGCCCCAGAGGCTGCTCAGGAGCAGCGTCAGACCGGCAACGCGCGGCGCGGTAAAGGCGTCGGTGCTGCCCTCGCCGCTAAGCGCGCCGTCAACGACGCCAGTCAGCAGTAGCAGCCCGAGCAGCAAGGCTGGCAGGTTGAAGGCGACCAGCAGCCGCTCTACGATCGTTACCAGTTGTTCGCGAGGGGTGGCCTGCGCGAGGTTGGCAAGGTAGATGAGAATGAAGACGGCGAGAAGAGCGATCAGGAGATCCATGGGGCAGGGTCGTGGCAGGCATCGTGGTAGGGTCGGACAGTCATCGTGAACGCAAGTATACCCTAAATACTCCTTGTCACCCTCTCTGCTTACAACTACAATCTTTTCTATGAATCCCGAACTTGTCGCCCGGCTGCGCTCGCTTGGCGTGGTGAAGGGCACGCGGAACATCAGGCCTGCCGGCTCACGGGGGAAGTCACCCCGGTCCGTAAAGGGACAACGCCCGCGCCCGGAGAGTCGCTCGCAAAGACAGGACGAGGCGCCAGCAGCCGGTCCATCCGCTCAGGATCTGGTGACGCTCATCCCGGGCCTGGAGCGCGTGGAGACGGCGGAGGGCGCCTGTTTGGTTCTCGACCACGTCTACCCGCTCCGGCATCGCCACGGACAAGATTGCCTCGCCGACCTTCTAGCGTGGACGCCGGCCCCTGCGGCGGTTTTTACCGCCGACAGCCGCCTCGGCGAGCTTACCTTTCGCGACTTTCTTTTCCTGGATACCGAAACAACCGGTCTGGGCGGCGCCGGGGTGATCGCTTTCATGGTGGGCGTCGCCTTCTATGAGGGGGATGCGCTCGTGGCGCGCCAGTACTTCTTGCGCGACCACGGCGATGAACCGGCAATGCTGTTGCTGCTGGAATCGCTGCTGAATGAGCGCGCCGGGCTGATTACCTTTAACGGGCGCGCCTTCGACCTGCCCCTGCTCGAAAATCGCTTTCTTCTCAATCGGGTACCGGCGGATCTGCGCGAGCGCCCCCATATAGACCTGCTGCCGCCTGCACGTCGCCTGTGGCGCTATCGCTTCGATTCCTGCGCCCTCAGCGCGCTGGAAGACGCCCTGTTAGGCTTGCAGCGAACGCAGGAGGATGTACCGGGTTGGATGATTCCCGGCCTCTATAACGACTATCTTCGTACAGGAGATGGTCGGGAGCTGACGCGCGTTTTCTACCACAACCGGCTTGACCTCCTCTCGATGGTCACCCTCGCCGCGCGCGTCGTGCGGCTCTTTGTGGCGCCGGAGGCGGACGACCATCCGATCGACCTTTTTGGCCTCGGGCGCTGGCAGATGGACCTTGGTCTCGTGGAGGAGGCGGAGCAAAACCTGCGGCGGGCAGCAGCGCCGGAGCTACCCACGGAGTTTTATCACCAGGCGCTGACGCATTTGGGCTATCTGCTCAAGCGCTCTGAGCGGCGGGAGGAAGCGCTGCAGGTGTGGCAGCAGCTGGCCTGCACCAGCTTTGACGACGTCACCGCCCACGTGGAGCTGGCGAAGCATTTTGAGTGGCATGAGCGGGATCTCTCCCAGGCGCACTACTGGACCCAGGAGGGGCTGGCGTTGCTCGACGGCAACGAGGTTGGGCGTCAGCGGGCCGAGCTGGAGCATCGCCTGGCGCGACTAAAGAGAAAGCTGGGCGGGGCTAGCCGGGACGGCCGGCGCTCGATGCAGTAGCCGGTATGTACAAAAAGCGCGCTTCGTGCAGCTCAATTCTCTGGTCTGCATTTCAGATTGCCGTCGGCGCCGGTCTGCTCGTTCTGGTCGCGTGCTGGCGCATGGGCGGTGAGATGCCGACACGCGTGCCCACAGCGCCGGCGCCGACGCTCGATGTCGCTCGGGCGTGGGGCACCATTCCGCCGACGTACACGCCGGGCGCGCTCGTGCAGGCGCCGGCTCAACCGTCCTATATCGGCACGCCGGCGGCGACGGCGACGCTGCCCGGCGAGCTGGGCATTCCGCTGCCGCAACTGCCGCCGACGCCCAGCGCCACACCCTTTGTGGCCCCTGCTTACCTGCTGCGGACGGTGACCGTGGCGGAGTACGAGCGGCCCCCGCTGGCGACCGACTGTGACGGCACCGGCGTCGTCTTTCGCAGCCGCTACCGCAGCGATATCTACGGCCCCTGGCGTTACTACCACGCCTACCTGCCTCCCTGCTACGGGCAGGACGGGCGCGTCTATCCCGTCCTCTACCTCTTTCACGGCTCCGGGCACACCGACTACCAGTGGGTGGACCTCGGCATCGCGCAACATATAGACCAGGGGATTGTCGAGGGACGCTACCCGCCGTTCATTGTGATCATGCCTAACGACGCCGATATCAACGACCAGACGTCGGGCGGGCCCCGCAGCGTCGAGGGCATCGTCCTTGAGCATCTGATCCCTTTCGTCGACGCCAACTTCTGTACGTGGGGGACGCGCGAAGGGCGCTCCATCGGCGGTATTTCACGCGGCGGATACTGGGCCCTGATGCTCGCCTTCCGGCACACCGACCTCTTTGGCGTCGTCTCGGGGCACAGCAGCCAGCTTCGCCTCGACGTCGATCCCCCCAAGTACAATCCGCGTGCGACGTATGCCCTGGCTGATCTCTCCAATACGCAGATCTGGATGGACTGGGGCGAGCACGACTTCTTGCGCCCGGGGCAGTGGTACATGCACCGCTCGCTGATGGACGCCGGCATTCCCCACCACGTGCAGATCAATCCCGGTGGCCATAATCAGACGTACTGGTACGCTCACACTCACCAATATCTGGACTGGCACGCCACCCAGTGGCCGCTGGAGCGGGCCAACTACCCCTTCTGCCAGCTCTCCACGACACAGGAGCCAAGCGGGTAGAGGTTGCGCCTATTTCTCCCGCCGCGGTGCCGGATATGCCTGCCTGCTTCAGTATCCGGTCCTTCTCCTTTTCGCATTCTGCGCTTATTCCAGACCGTAATGCTCGCGGTAGAGCTGCTGCGCGTGGTTGATTCGTTCGAGCGCCACAGAGCGCGGCTCCCAGCCAAGCGGGTCCACTCGCTTCCCCTCCAGATCTTTGTAGCGGCTGAAAAAGTGGGCCACTTCACGTAGATAGTGGCTGGAGACGTTCTCCAGCGTATGAATGTCGCTGTAGAGAGGATCGTTATGGACGACAGCAAGAACTTTATCGTCGGGCTTCTCCTGATCTAGCATCCGAAAGAGGCCAATCGGACGGGCAGTGAGGACGCAGCCGGGGAAGGTCGTCTCTTTGATAAGCACCAGTATGTCGAGCGGGTCGCCGTCGTCGTAGAGCGTGCGGGGAATCAAGCCGTAGTCGGCGGGGTAATGCAGCGGGCTGGCGAGAACACGATCGAGACGGATGAAGCCGCCATCGTGATCGAATTCGTACTTGTTGCGCGTGTTCCCAGGAATTTCGACGATAACGTTGATCAGGTCGGGTGGATTCGGCCCGGTCGGGAGATCGTGCCAGAGATTCTTCATCGGTACCTGTCCTTTCAGAAATGGCGAGAGCGGCTGGCCCGCTGCTGGCCAGCCGCTCCTATTGTACGCCTATGGCGAAGAAAGGCACGCCGATGGTTCAGGCGTCAAGCTGGAAGATTTTCGTCTCCGGTCTAAAGGCGGCCCAGGAGAACCAAAAGTGGTCGCCGTGGGGAATGGCGGCGAGTTGTTCGCCCGCCAGCGGCCCTTCGGTAGCCTGACCGAGGATGTTCCATACACTCCCTGTCTGGTCGTCGACAACCGTCCCATCTTCGACGCTGAAGGTTAGCTGCTCTC
>JAWVYW010000029.1:0-29442 GCA_033722535.1 Promineifilaceae bacterium (SeqCode) | reverse complement strand
TCCAGGGCCAGATCCTCCTCTTCCTTCTCCGGAAGGAGATGGCCGATGAGCAAAATCATAGCCAGATAGACGAAGAAGTGGACGCGCGTGGAAGCGATCGCGATGCCGAAGTGGATCTCCACATAATGCGCAACCACCGCCGTCAGGAGGCCGAGCATCAGGAGCCGCCCAACGTCGAAGGGATCGTGCACTTCATCTTCTGTGGTCTCTCGCGTGCCGGCAAAGAGGGCATAGTAAATGAGATACAGAACGAGCCCGCCGATACTGCCGAAGGGGATGGCGACGCCGATATAGACCGCGCCTAACAGCTGCGTCAGCAACACGGCACCGACGATCGCGCCGCCGATCCACATCCCGATAAGGAGATAGCCGTCGCGGCGGGAGCGAAGCATGCCCAACCAGCGGAAGCCGTAGAAAAAGACGCTGAGGTACAGAAGCTGCCAGACGAGAAAGCCCATCGCACCGGTGATCACCAAGGCATCGAACGTCTCGTTATGTGCCCGGTCTGGAGAGGCGTTACGCGCCTCGACCGTGGCCAACTCCGGCAGATAGAAACGATTGTAAGCAACGTACATCGATTCTGGCCCGTAGCCGACCAGGGGACGCAGGAAGTTGAAACGGTCTTCCTCCCCATTGGGGAAGGCCAGCGGTTCATGTGGTTGGACCAGCTCAAGGGCGCCTTCCCATATGAGGACACGGACGCGACCGGAGCCGCTTTCTGCTTGGAGGAGCTGGCCGAAGCGACCGACGGTTGGCAGCTCCCGCCATTCGGAAAGGGCATTGAGGGCATCGCCGACTAGCGGCGTGTCAAGATGGGGGGCAGCGACGTCGTCGGGTAGGTTAAAAGCGACCAGCCAGCCGGCTAGGAAAAGGGTCAGCAGAATCCAGCTCAGCCACAGCCAGCGCCAGCCGCGCCGCATTGCCATCATGACGAGGATAACCAGCACGGTGACGCCGACGGCGCCGACAAAGGCTGCAAAGGAGGCCATCTCTCCGCCGAGGGCCTCGGCCTGCTCCGTACGCACGGCGGCACTGAACAGAGCGTACAGAATGCCAAAGCCGACGATCATGCTGCCGCCAGCCAGGGCAACAGCCTGTAGTAAGTCCGGTAGGCCGAACCGGCGCCGACCTGCCTCGGCATTACGCAGCGAGACGAGCAAAATGAGCACGAAGGCGAACATGCCCACCATCAGGCCGAGGAGGGGCCCCCGGCTCTGGGTCCAATAAATGGCGATGAGCTGAATGGCGAGCGTGAAGATGTAAACTGACGAGCGGACTACGTCGGCGTAGGCAACCTCTTCGTCCGCCAGAATGTTGGTAAATGCATCGACGATGCGGGCCACCGTCAGCGGCACCGCCATGATGATGTACGCGGCGATAAAGATAGCGTTCCCCATGTGCCCGGCGACGCGCCGCTGTGTGTCACCTCCCCAGGGAAGCGGGTCGAGACCGTAATGCTGTAAGAGGGCGTAGAGACTGACGGGAACACTGGTGATGATCACTGTTGTGACCAGCCGGTTTAGCTGGTCGCGCCGACGAATTGTCGCCGCGGTCAACGCGAAAATGACGATGTAGGAGAGCGTTGTGTAGGTCCCCTGCAGACGCTGATAGCTGCCCGCCCAGCTGACGCGAGGCACAACAGAGAAGAAGGTTGCGAGCAGATAGACGACAACTAGGAGGAAGATGGGTAAGACAAACGGAGTGCGCCAGATGGAGCGCTCCGGCTCGCCATCCGGCGAGCGCAGCGAGCCAAGTCGCTCCCAGCCGCGTGTATCGATGAAGCGGACGAGCCAGGCAGCCGCCATCAGGACTGCCACCGAGCGCACGATTGTCAACTTGTCGGGCTCAAAGACGCGATCAGAGTGAATGTTAAAAAAAAGAGGGGCGGCGATGAGCACCGCCAGGACCCCCGCCTCAATCAGTCCCTCGCACCACTGTGATAGCTTAGAATTCATACCTTGCCCAACTCAACTCTTCCCTGTTCTTAGTGCGGAGGGAATCTTATCTGATCGACAGAACGTGGGCAACTGGTGCTAATGTAGATCCCATGCGCCCGTAGCACGACCGGCACCACCATCGGGTGGCGGTTGCGAGCACCTGTGGCGCAACGAACGGAGGGTGGGGGAAGAACACGAAGGCGTTGCCAGCTTCCTCCGCTACGTCTGGCGCTGTACCTCGATGGCGTTCCTTACTGCGGCGATTCCAAGCTGATGACGCGCGATTTCCTCTGCGGCGCGACGGATCTGCCGGCTGCGGACGGTGCCGCTGAGGGAGGCGATGCGCCCTTCAACCGTCACCTCGATCACAGAGAGAGCGGTGCGGGCATCGGCCAGCAGCGCCCCTAAAACAGCGGCCCGGAGATGGGCATCACTCAGGAGGATCGCTTCCAGACCCGGCAGGTGGAGGCGTCGTGCAGCATTGCGCGAGTCAGGACGAGCCGAGCGCAAATTCGCATGCAATTTAAGTTCCATGGGCAGCCTCCTCCTTACGGTGGCGACGCGGATCGCACCACCCATATGCGCTGGCGCGATCGGCGCTCCATGTTTCTCAGGCTCCCCGCTCACTTCCTACCCTGACTGGCTGACATAGGAAACAGATAAACTCCGTATAAGATCAACGTAAGCGAGCGCCTGTTCCGCGCATTCAACATCGGGTATAACGGAGAACGATGAACAATTCGACGATACCGCTGTCGCGAGAGCCACTGAGAATTCAGGGGGAGCGGCTGTACCTCCGTGATCTCCAGCTGCGCGATCTCAACGCGGTCCTCAAGTTAAGAGGCGACCCGCTCGTTGCCGCCGGCCTGGGGATAGAACCCGCTTCTGAGGATGAGAGCCGCACCTGGTTACACCGCGCTGTTCGGAACAACGCGCTAATTCCGCGCTACATTTTTCAGCTGGGCGTGTTCTCGAAGCGAAAAGGGCAGTTTGTGGGGTGGGTTCAACTGGGCCGGGCGACGCCGCCGTTCGGTGAGGATCCTCGCGGTGGCGCGCCGCGTGGAAGCGGGTGGTACGAGCTCCGCTATGCAATGCTGCAGGAGTGGTGGGGTCAGGGCCTGGCGACGGAGGCGGTGCGGTGCGTCACGGGATTTGCGTTTCGGCGGCTAGCTGCCGATGCACTCTTTGCCGATATACTGCCGGAGAATCTCGCTTCAGGGCGGGTCTTACAAAAAGTAGCGATGGAACCGGTGCGCGAGACGGCGTCGGGGTGTATTCGCTATCTACTTGTGCGAGATGCGTGGCAGGCACGCAGGGGCGAAGCGGTCTAGATAGGAGGCATCAGTCCCGCGGCCTGCAGCATCCGTCTGCCTATTTGCAGAATGCCGTACTTCGCCGCCAGCGCCGCCAGCCGGATCTGCTCGGCCGTGGGCATCGGCCCGGCGTCTGCAAGCTCATAACCCAGCTCATAAAGCAACGGTCCGGCGACAGCCTGGAAGAGGCGCAGGTCAGGGGTGCTCATCTCTCTCTCCCAGCGTCCGATACGGCCCGTGCTCGGTGGCTGGCGAACGGGAGCGTGAAAACCGTCCGCGGCGACCACCTTTCGCGCCAGGCGATGCTGCTCCGCCATCGCGTCGACAAAAGGCTCTCCCAAGAAGCCGCAGATCCGCCGCATCGTCTCCTCCGGCGCCTGCACCAGGCTCTCGTAGCGTAGCTCATAAAAGCGGTGCGGGCCGAGGACGCGCCCGGCGGCCTGCGCCGCCCGGATGCGGCGTAACCAGTTGCGGGCAGTAAAAAAGATGTCGACGTGCGGCTCCTTACTTCCCCATTGGTCGAGCATAGAGAGCGCCACGTCGCGCCCATCGCGAATGAGGTGGATGAACTGCGCGTCAGGGAAGAGGACATCGAGCAGGGGGACGTAGCTGCTATAGATCGGTGTCTTGTCTCCCCAGCGCTCCGCCCCGTGCTGCGCCGCGTAGAGCGAATACAGCGTGTCGAGGAAGGCGGCCGGGGTCGGTGCTTCCATGCGCGCCATGATCTGCTCAGCTGTTGGCCTGGCACCCTCCCAGGAGCGGACGAAGCGGTACTGATCGAAGATAATATCGAGCAGGCTCGCGATCTTGCGCCGGTTCAGGGGGCGGGTGGGGTGGCGGAGGAAGAAGCGGGGAATGAAATCGGACTCGGGTGGTATGTAGAGACGTGGGCTGCTGCTGAGCATAAAGCGCAGGAGGGTGGTGCCGGAGCGATGGACGCCGATGATAAAAAAGGGTGCGTTGCCCGCTTTATGCATTTCCCACTCCTTGGCCACTGTCGTCGCCATGGCCATTGGCGATAAGGGAGGCGATGGCAGCCATGCGTTCGTTCACGCGGTCCCAGGAAAAGCGCCGGGCGACGAACTCGCGCCCGGCGGCGCCCAGTCGCCGCGCAAGATGGGGGTTTTCCAGCAGCTGTAGAATCTGCTCTGCCGTCGCTGCTGCGCCGTCGGCGACTAGGAGATGTGTGCCCGGTTCGGCTCCCAGTCCGGCGTTGGCGACGCTGGAGGTTACAACTGGGCGTCCAGCGGCCATCGCTTCCAGCACCTTGTTCTGGACACCGGCGGCGAAGCGGAGCGGCGCCACAAAGAGTGCGGCGCGATTTAGAGCGCCGTTCAGATCCTCCACATAGCCGGTAAGCGTTACCCCCGGCAGGGCTGCCAACGGCTGAATCGCGGCACTGCCTCCGGCGCCGACGAGCTCCAGCACGGCGTCCGGATAACGGCTAAGAACCCGCGGGAGGACTTCGCGCGCCAGGAAGGTGGCGGCGTCGACGTTGTGGAAAACGTCGAGATGCCCTACGAACAACATCCGCCGCGGATCGGGCCTCACCTCCAGGGGGCGCAGGCGCTGCAGGTCGACCCCGTTGGGCACGACGCGGATATTGGCATCCGGGCAGACGGCTGCCAGCGCTCGCCTGTCTGCTTCCGATATAAGCCACGTTTCCTCGAAGCGTTGCGCCACATGGCGCTCGTAGTACGCAATGCGTCGCCCTTCGACGCGATAGATTAGTTGCCACAGCGCACGCCGGTAGGCCAGCGAGCGCTGCACTTCCTGAGAGACCACGTCGGTGAGATCGACGATGCGGTAGAGATCGGCGGCGTGGGCGACGTAGGGAGACATCCGAAACATGTGCACGTAGGCGGCATCGAAAGCGGCGCCGGCCAAAGTCTGGTCTACCAGCCGCTGCATCGGGCGAGAGCGATAGTAGAGTACCTGTAGTGGGTCGCGGCGCCACAGGTTGCCGGCAACTGTCAGTGCCGAACGGGTAGGACTCTGTTGGACCACAGTCACCGAGCGGCAGTACTTCTGGAGGAATGGGACGTGCTCTCTTTCCTCTTCCCGGGCGATAAAGGAGATGAGATGTAGCTCATGCTCCTCCGACAGCCGGCGAAGGAAGTGAAAGGCACGAAGGCGGTCGCCACGGTTCGGTGGGTACGGGAGGCGCGATGTCAGGCAGAGAAGACGCACGACGAGGGGCTTTTTGGCTTACTTTAGCCGGGTAAAGAGTGGAGCCAGTGCGCGCAGCAGGCGCCGTCTACTTCTTGCCGCGCGCCAGCGCCCTGCAAGCAGCTTCACACGCACCCTTTCAACCAGCGTCGGCGGAGATCCTTCCACACGCTGATAGCCTGCTCGTCTCAAAGTCGCCCCTGCGACAAGCTGGAACAGCCGGACATCCTCCGGCGCCATCCGCTCGCGCCACTGCTCTACCGTGGCGGGCTGTGGATCGCCGGTAAAGGGTCGAAAGTGATTCTCGCCCAGTAACCAGTCATTCACGAGCCGAGGCTGCTCGACCAGTTGTGGAAGAAACGGTTCGCCTAGAAAATGACAGAGCTGGCGCAACTCGACGTTGGGAACGCGCACGAGATCTTCATAATAAATCTCGAAGTAGCGATCCCTGCCCAGCCGTCTCCCGGCGCGCTGGGCGCTGCGTACGGTCTCTCGCCAGACGCGCGCGGCGGCGTAGAGCTCGACCGCCGACAGCGGCGCTCCTTCCTGTGGTCGTTCGTCGCCGACGAGGAGGCTGAGAGCGACATCGCGCCCGTCGCGAATGACGTGAATAAACTGTGACTGAGGGAAGAGGCGGTTGAGAAGGATCACGTGGCGCGTGTAGAGCGGCGTCTGGTCCCCCCAGCGGCTCGCGTGCTGGCGGCGGGCATAGGTGCGGTAGAGTGTGTCCAGCAACATGGCCCCTGTGGGATGCTCTGTTCTCCGGGCCATCGCCCGCATAAGCGCGCCGGGACGTGGCGGAGGGCCCTCCCAGCGTTGCCCGCGGTGACGCGTATCGTCGAGAACTGCTTCCAGCAGATCGGAAACCTCGCGCCTCCGAAGTGGACTGTGAGGGCGTTGGAGGACGAACTGTGGCAGAACAGCCGAGTCCGGTGGAAAATAGATGTGGGGATGCAGCGCCAGGGTGTGTCGCAGAACCGAGGCGCCCGAGCGGGGTGCACCGACAATAAAGAGGGGGCTTGTCGTCTGACTACGCTTCATTGCTCCGGCGTTGCACTTTGCTGCCTCTAATTGATCACGCGCACCGGCCGGAAGAGGGACCGGTCAAGCCTGTCTATCTCCTCTGGGCCCAGCGCTACGAGGGCGTCGTGGACATTATCGACATCCTCACGTAGACGAGCAATATCTACGCCCCGGCAGATATCGGGTAGCGGGGCCAGCCACTGTCGTACCCGCAGTAGCATCTTCACGGCACCGCGATAGTTGCCTCGTTCAATTTGGAAGTAGGCGATGCCCACCTGGAGGATGGCGCGATAGATCTCACGCCCGGCGCCCTCGTCTGCAAACCACGCTTCCTCTAAAGGATCGTGCGCCTTGTAATACTTTCCCTGATTGAACAGTTCAATGCCCTCTTGCCCCAGCGCCGCCAGTGGCTCCGCGCACGCCGACTGCAGTGCCTCAGACTGATCCGTGCGCACATATTTTTCGATCAACTGGGGCAACGCTCGACTAAAGCGCGAACGGGGAACGACGCCGTCCGCGCCTCTGGCCTCGGCTGCTTTTATCGTTTCGACTTCCACATGGGGCGCATAGGCCAGGATGGGAAGACGGCGGGTGGCGGGGGACGACTTCAAGGCGGGGATCCACAGCCGCCACGGAATAGCGGGATTCGCGAGATCGAAGATCAGCAGGTCCGGCTGCCAGCGAGTGAGTTGGGCAAAGAGGCGCCCGCCCTGCCCGTGAAGAAGCTCTCCAGGCTGCTCCGCCGGGTCATCCGGCGCGATCATCCCCATGTCGGCGGCCTTTTCTACCCACACCATCTCATAGCCGAGCCGTTCGGCTACATTCTGTATCTTCATCTGAAACATGAGGTCGGCGACAAAGCCGACGATGACCGGCTGGTCCGAGGGCTGGGTAACCATGGGAACGTTATTCTATCAGAACGAGAACCACAAAGCGAGAGCGGGCAGGTCGATCCAGAAGATAATACCTCCTCAGCGCCCGGGATCTCTTATCTCTTTCTGATGCGGCAGCCCGAGCATTGTTTGACCCTCATCGGGTGCTGCTTTATAATAGCCAAGGCCCGGCTACATCTCGCAACAGATCAGTTTGTAGCGTCACTTAAATCGGGCCTTATCAGGAAACCACGGTGAAATTAGTTTTGACACGAACAGGCGCTGTCCGGCGCTGCTCGCTGGGGAGCCCGGCGTGACCGATAGCGATCCAGAACCGCCCTCTACCGGCGGTGGCTGCACACAGCACGTGAGCGGCCAGCACAAACAACTCCTCCTTCCGTCTGCTCAGTTGTGCTTTTCCCCTCCCGTCTTCCCGGCTCCCTTTTGGCGCGGGCGGTGCAGGTTGTTGCACCTGTTTCGCCTGAACTTTATCTCTACCTTCTCGCCGCCGTCGGCGGCGCCTGGACGGCGAGTGTTCCGCCCGCTGCTGGCTTTCGCACCCCATAGGTTTGCACGCTAATTCAAGATGGTTGCCTTACTCGTTACCCTGGCGGTTGCTTCTGTTCTGATTTTCTTCAACGGCCTGTATGTCGCCGGCGAGTTCTCGACGGTCGCCGCGCGTAAGACACGCGTCAGCCAGCTTGCCGCACGAAATAACCCGCTCGCGCAGCAGCTCCTTCCCGTCCTGGAGAACAGTCGCTATCTTGACCGTTACGTGGCTGCCTGTCAGCTAGGAATTACTGTCTCATCCCTGGCGCTCGGTGCATTCGGTCAGCGTTACGTGGCCGACCGCCTGGTGGAGCCGATGGTCGCTCTACTGGAATGGATGAATCTCAGCTCGGGGATTACCGCCGTAGCAGCTGCCGAATCTGTGGCAGCAACCCTGGTGCTTCTTGCCTTCACGACGCTGCAGGTGGTGCTCGGCGAGTTGCTGCCCAAGTCAGTCGGCGTGCAGTACCCGGAGCGGATGGCGATGTTGGTCATCCTACCGGTGAAGTGGTCTATCTGGCTCTTCCAGCCGCTGATCTGGCTCTTTAACGGCAGCGGCAACCTCATTTTGCGCCTCTTTAATCTTGAACAGACGGACGGACATTCGCACGCGCACTCCGCTGCCGAAATCGAGATCCTGGTCACCGAGAGCCACGAGGGCGGCCTGCTGGACGACGAGGAGCGCCAGATGTTGCGTAACGCCTTCCGTCTCCGTGATCTCACGGCGCGCCAGGTGATGGCCCACCGGACGCGGATTGTTGCCGCGCCGGTGGAGAGCCCGGTGCGCGAGCTGCTGGAGCTGGCGCTCGAGGTCGGGCACACGCGCATTCCTCTTTACGAGAATGACATCGACGACGTGATCGGGTTCGCTCATATCAAGGATCTCTTCCGGCTTGACGTGGAGGGAAAAAGTAACGCGACCGAGATTTTGCGTGATGTCGTGCACGTGCCAGAGACGATGCCGGCGCTGGCGGTGTGGGAGGCGCTACAGAGTGAGCGGCAGTATATGGCGATCGTCTTCGACGAGTACGGGGGAACGGCGGGTCTGATCACCTTTGAGGATCTGATCGAGGAGGTGTTCGGCGAGCTGCAGGACGAGTTTGACGAAGAGATGGCGCTGATGACCTTTGATCAGGGTGAGCACCGGCTCCACCTGCGCGGCGACCTACTGGTGGCGGATGTGAATGAGTATCTCGACCTGAATCTGCCGGAAGATGAAGCGAACACGCTCAGCGGCCTTATCTTCCAGGCCTTGGGCCGACCCCCGGAAGAGCAGGAAGAGGTGGTCATTGGCGACACGACCGTTCGCGTCGAAAAGAAAGAGGATCTTGGCGTGTCAGAGGTATCGCTGGAAATCGAAGCCGGCGAGCCGATCCCGCGTGTAGAAGAGTGGGAGATTGCGAGCGATGAGTAAGCTGGTCGTACTCGCCGCCATTCTTCCAGGAATTGGCTACTTTATGGGGAGGGTCCTGGCTCAGGAAGAAGCGATGCAACCAAATCTGCTCGTCGTCCTGGCGATCATTCTGTTTCTGGTCCTCGTGAATGGTCTTTTTGTCGCCGCCGAGTTTGCGATCATCGGCGTTCGGGCCAGCCGCGTGGAGCAGATGGCCGCAGAGGGGCACAAGCGGGCGCGCCACGTGCTGGCGATCCTTAACTCCAATGTCCTTCAGGATCGTTATATTGCCACGGCGCAACTGGGGATCACCATTGCCTCGCTGGGTCTCGGCATGTACGGCGAGCCGCAGATCGCCCATTTTATCGAGCCCTACCTGGAAAGCATGCTCGGGGAAGACGTCAGCGCCGGCGTGGTGCACACGGTGGCCTTCATCCTCGGCCTGGGCTTCGTAACGTACCTCCACGTGGTTATCGGTGAGATGGTGCCTAAGTCACTGGCTTTGACGATGGCCGATCGTGTTGTCTTCCTTCTCTCGCGGCCGATGGCCGCCGCGCAGGCGATTCTTCGCCCGGCGGTGCTGATCCTGAACTCCATCGGAAACGGGATTCTCCGCCTGATCGGGATCCCACCGGCTCGCGGGGAGCAGCGCCTGCATTCGCCAGAGGAGTTAGAGCTGATCGTCAGCGAGAGCGCGGAGGGAGGATTGTTGAATGAAGAAGAGGAGGAGATGATCCTGAACATCTTCGATTTTAGCGATCGTCAGGTGGGACAGGTGATGACGCCCCGCCGCAAGGTTCAGGCGCTTGCCTCTGACATGCCGGACGCCGATCTACTGCAGGCGGTCGTCCAGAGCAACCACAGCCGCTTTCCGGTATATGATGGCGATCTCGATCACGTCGTCGGCATTTTACACCTTAAGGACCTGATTGAGAATCGGCTCCAGAATGGTGGAGCGGTCGACACGAGCGTCCTCGTACGCCCGGCGCCGGTGGTGCCCGAGTACGAGCCGGTAGAGCGGCTACTGGCCGCCTTCAAGCAGCAGCGGATCCACATGGCCATCGTCGTCGACGAATTTGGCGGTATGGCCGGAATCGTCACCCTCGAAGATCTCATAGAGGAGATCGTGGGCGAGGTGCGCGATGAGTTTGACGTGGAGAAGGAACCCTTTACGAAAATCGCGCCGGGGGAGCTGGAGGTTGCCGGCACCTATCTGCTCGACGATCTCATTGACCACGTCTACCTCGGTGAGGAGGATGAGATGCCGGACGTGGAGACGGTCGGCGGGCTGATCATCACCCAACTGGGGCGCCCGCCCCAGCCAGGCGATACGCTCGTATATGACGGCGACATCCACTTCACGGTGCTCGATATTGATGGCCTTGCCGTCGCCCGGGCGCGGGTGCAATTTCCTGTTGTCCGCAATGAGGATGGCCAATCTGAGCCGGAGCAAACAGCAGAGTAAGCGGACATCGCCGGTTTGATAGCCGCCAACTCTGCTGCTTAGCCACTGCGTCTGAGTTGCGGTACTTCCGCAGTTAGGGGATTAGAGCCCGTAGACGTCGCTAAACTTCTTCTTCACATATTCCACGAACGGCTCATGGCGAAGGGGCGAGCCGGTGGCCCGTTCGATCAGTTCCGTAGGCAGGAACTTGCGCCCGTGTTGGTGCACGTTCTCCCGCAGCCAACCCAGCAGAGCATCGGTCTTTCCGGCCTCCATCTCGGCCTCGATAGCCGGCGTCTCTTTGACAGCCGCATCGAATAGTTGGGCTGCGTAGAGATTGCCCAGCGCATAGGTGGGGAAGTAGCCAAAGCTGGGCCAGGTCCAGTGGATGTCCTGGAGCACGCCTTGGCTATCGGTGGGGGGGACGACACCGAGAAGGGACTCCATCTTGCTGTTCCAGGCGGAGGGTGTGTGCTTGGCGGTGAAGTCTCCTTTCACAAGTGCCTGCTCTACCTCAAATCGGAGGATAATGTGCATATTGTACGTCAGCTCGTCGGCCTCCACACGAATGAAGGAGGGTTGCACCTTGTTCACCGCGCGGTAGAACTGCTCTACGTCGACGTCCCCCAACTGCTCTGAGAACAGCTCCTGGAGGCGAGAATAGTGAGCGCGCCAGAAACCGCGGCTGCGGCCGACGATATTCTCGATCATCCGCGACTGTGATTCGTGGATGCCTGAAGAGGTGCCGCGGGCCAGCGGCGTGCGCGCCAGATCGGGATGTGTGTTCTGCTCGTAGATGGCGTGTCCCGATTCGTGAAGCGTACCGAAGAGAGAAGGGTTGATGAAGTCGGGATACCAGCGAGTGGTGATGCGGGCGTCGAAGCGAGAGAAGCTGGAGGCGAAGGGGTGCACGGCGGTGCCCAGATGGCCACGATCGAAGTCGTAGCCAACTGCGTCGGCGATATAGCGGGCAAACTCCTTCTGCTTTTCGACATTGTAGTCGCCGTGGAGGAAGCTATCGTCTATCGTCCGCCCTTCTTCCTGGATCGCCTGCAGCAGGGGCACCGTCGCCTCCTTAACCTGCTCGAACACAGTCCGAACCTGCGCTGTCTCTGCTCCCGCCTCATATTTGTCCAGTAGGGCGTCGTATGGCTCGTCTTCGTAGCCGTAGAGCTCGGCCTTTTCCTGGCCCAGCTCGATGATCCGGTCGAGCCAGGGTTCGTAGCTGGCGAAGTCGTTGTTTTCCCGCGCCTCGCGCCAGATCGTGTGCGCCTTTCCGCTCACCTTCGACTGCCGTTCCACAAATTCGGGCGGCAGCTTACGCGCATTCTGATATTCGCGCCGAAGGTACCGTATCAGGCTCGCTTCGTCGCTATCGTACTCTGCACCTTCGATCTCTTCTGCTGCCCGCTCGATCAGCTCCCCCATCTCGTCGGCAATGAAGAGGGTGTGCGTGAAGCGATTGACGGTGGCGATCTGCTGAATGCGTATCGCTTCGCCCGCTTTCGGCATGATGACCTGCCGGTCCCAGGAGAGCAGGGCTCCTGCCTTTTGCAGATCGTGAATTTCGTGAACTTTGTCGAGCAACTGTGTGTAGTTATCTGCCATGTGGACTCTTCCTTAAAGTAAGTAAATGTCGTTAAAGGTGGTGAGAAGCAGGTGAAGCTCTGAGAGGGGCGCTTCAGAGAGGGGGGCGCGGTAATGCCAGCCCAGCACCTCCATCAAGAGGTAATCTAGCATCGCCCATAACCCGAAGCAACTGACGGAGAAGAGGAGAATGGAAACGGCGATAGCGACGATCAGGCACCCCTGAGCGCAACTAAGGCTGGCGCTGGGGTACGTCTGCACTTTCGTTTCACGCGCTTCGGGCTGGGCGGGAGGGGTCGCGACGCGCCGGGCGCGCGGCGGCTCCTGCGCATCCTCCTCCTCGGCGAAGGGGCGGCGCAGAATGGGCTGCCCGCTTCCGGTGCAGCCATAGGCGGAACAGCGGTTGCCGGCTGCCTGCCAGCACGGGACGTGATGACGGGAGGCATCCGCGGGGCAGAGGATTATATCTTCGCCAGGGGAAAACGGTTCTTTGCAGAGGGCGCAGTGTTCGCCGACGAAGGGCGACTGCTTATCTACTAGGATCGGTCGGATGGCCATAGGCGGATGGAGCGCAGGAGATTCTCCCACAGCCCGCGCCAGAAGGAGCGCGCCTGCCGCTGCCGTTTCTCGTCCCGCTTGAGCCGCCTGGTGCTGCCGTTGACGGTAACACGCGGACGGGAACGCGTGGTCGGAAGGTCGCGGCGACTAATGCGCAGGGCGGGCTCGAGATCGACTGTGTGGTACAGGCGATGGCTCTCTCCCTGGCAGCCCAATACGGCGCAGGGTCCACTCGTGCCCTCCCAGCAGGCATGGTGATAGAGCGTTTCGCAATCGGTGCAGAAGACAGGCGCCATCGCCGCCTCGTCCGGATACTTGTCGACCGGACTGGCGCAGATGGGGCAGTTGAGGCTGAGTCGGTTGGCTTCTGTTACGTCCTCAACTGTGATACGGATTAGCTCTTCCTGTTCGCTCATCGCATCTATTTTACCATGAAACGGGCGCACCGTGTTGGCGTCCAGTTAGAGGCGCCTGCGGGGCTACCAGGTGCCAGCCGCCCACGCTGGCCAGGGAAACTCATAGGGTTGCACCGCCTGCTGCTCGCGGTTCCAGCAGAAGAAACCGCTCCGGCGGGCGTGGGGATCGAGTACAAGGGCGATGTGCCACGGCTGCGTGAAGAAATTTTGGTGGATGAAAAGGTCCATGCCGGAGAGAAAGATCCCAAACCCGGGATGGGTGTGGTACCAGCCGACGATCACCGCCTCTTCGTCCGGGTAACGCTCCTGGAGCACGTCGGTGACGTAGCGCCAGCTTTCGGGAGTGTAGGTCACGCTGGCGCCGGCCATGCGGGTGTGGCGGGCGATGATGATGTCCGTCACGTGAACGACGTAGCGCCCATCTGGCTGTTTTTCCGGCCGGGGGCCGATCAGCATCCCGGCGACTTCGCGGTGCATGCTGGACAGGGCATGCTCCTGCGCTTCGCGAAAGGGGTGTTCGTTGATCAAGATATCGGCCGCGGCCGGGGTGGCGTGACCGAGCGGGCGGCGCAGACCGAGGATCCGTACCTCTTCCACCGGCTCAGCCATCGCAGCGGTGTCGGCGAGGGCGGGAGGCGCGTGGGCCAGCGCCGGCCCTTCGACGACGAGCGTCTCTACCGGCACTGCTTCAGTCGGCGGACGTGCCTCGGCAGCCGGCGCTTCCGCTTGCGTGGTCGACGCCGGCTCGTCGGCCACTGCTTTAGAGGAGCCCTCCCCGCGTTCATCGACGACAGTTGCCTCGGTCGCCGTCCCCACGTTCGGTTCGGGCGCGCGGTCATCTTCCTCAGGCAGAGCGACGACAAACTGGTCGAGCACCTGCTCCGCCGTCAGATGGGCGGCTTCCGTCTGTGGCGAGAGATGGATGTCTAGCGCGACTGTATCGTCGGTTGCCAGCTCCTGGACAGTTGCGGCGTCAAAGGCCGCCAGCGTCTCGGCTGGCAGCGGCGCTGCATCCGCCAACGTCCCGGCAAAGGCAAGGAGATCGCCGAGGGAGCAGTCGCGGAGAGGCTTCAGCCCGCCCGACTGGGTGGGAATCTGATCGGGTGGGGCGAGGCAAATGGTGAGCGTGGCCGGCTCCGGTTGCCCGGGCAGGAGGACGCTGATGATAGCAGTATAGCTGATCGTGTCTGTTTCGGTCATAGTGATGTCGTGCGGCGGAGTGGACGGCAGTCCCCCGCCGGTAAAGTGTCACGGTGAAGCCAGTGCAAAGTGGATAAGGCAGCTGCTGCCGTCGGGAAGCGCCTGTCCCTCGCCGTCGAGAGCCACCAAACGTAGCTGGTAATCGCCCGCAGGGTAGGAGAAGGTGTTCCACTCTGCCAATGGAGCTACCGTACGGCTACGCCGGAACATGTGTAGTGGTGTCCAGCTCCCCTCCCCTGCCAGGCGAAGCTCCAGCCGGTAGCGCGCCGCCTCCGGGTGCGCGGCGGTTCCCACTATCGTCACCTCATCATCGACGAGGCGCTCGCCAGGGAGGGGGCTGAGAAGTTGCAGGCGACGATCGGGGCAGAGCGCCTCTCCCTGCTCGACGGCGCCTGCCAGAGAGGCAGCGACCATCCCCCCTACGACCTCTTCCAGGGCCCGCGTGCGCTGTTGCAGGGGGAGCACGGCAAAGACGAAGAGGAAAAGCGCCAGCAGGACGCCAGTCATGCCGGCGAACAGACCGAGCCACGGGCTGAGCTGCGCGAGTGCCGGAAGGAGTGCCGGCGCCGCCTCTATCTGGCGCCCTCCGCGCAGGTAGCTCCCGTTGTCGACGCCGGCTGCCCCAGTAGCAAATGCCTCTTCCGGGGTGTCTGCCCAGACCTCAGCCCGTACCGGCGTCCACGGTAGACGCGACTCCTGCGCCTCTTCGAGCCGTTCGTAAAAACCTGACAGCGGCGTCAGTTCGCGATCGTGCGCGTCGTGGGGAACCCAACCAAAAATGGCAGCTTCACTGCGTCGCGGATCGACGACGAGGCCAATGTGCCACGGCATGATGAAGGCCGCGGAGTGGACGACGACGTCGTCGGCAGAGTAGAAGACGCCGAGGTCGGGATGGGTATGAAACCAGCCGACGATATCCAGCTCCGGGCAGAGAACGGCGCGGTCCTGGTGGAGCCGGCTCCAGGCGTCGGCGTTGAAGGTGAAGTGGAAGGGGCCGTGGTCGCTGGTAACTGCCGGCAAGGCCGCGTGCACGTCGACGAAGGTCTGGTCTTCGTGGCGATAGGCGCGGCCCATGAGGGCGCCGCCGACTTCTCGCTCCTGGTCACTCGTGGTGTGCGCGGTAATCTCGCGCACCGCCCGCTGGTGCAGGATGACCACGACCTGCCCTTCGGCCGGCCGGTGGCCGTGAAGCAGGTAGTCCTCCTGCGGTGGTTCCCGGCGCGGCAGTCGTTTTAACTCTGGCGGCTGTTCCTGATGGTCCCGCCTCTCTTCCGGCTTTTTCGGCGTCGTCGACCTGCGCGCATGTGAAGGATCCTCTTTGCTCGCGGCGGGCTTTACAGCACCAGCGCGGGGTTCATTAGAGGAGCTTGATGCCGAAGTCATCCGCTTCTTCTTCCTCCGGTTCGCCGATAATGATCTGGTCGGAGAGCGATTCCCCCTTCAGCGGGCGCGGATCGACGGGGAAGAGCCGTTTGTTGCGGGTGGCCCAGGCGGCGGCGCGAGAGTTCATGGGATCGCCGGGATCGAAGTTTTTGTACTGGATCATCTCGCCCAACGATAGTAGCAGCTCGTCCAGCGTCTTCGCCGGCCACCACGCGCCGATGCAGACAGCGCCAGTCACGTGAATATTCGGGTGAAAGATGGGCGTCGTCCACTTGAGCTGCGGCTGCTTGAGCGGGTACTCGGCGTGCAGGTAGACGCGCACGTCGTGGACGTCGCGGAGGACCGGCTGGCCGTGGGAGTTCACCTTTTCGACGCCGCGGCAGGTGAAGCGGATCAGATAGCGCTCTGGCGGCTCGCCTTCGGTCGTCAGGATCTGGATAAAGTCACTGCGGTTGACCAGCTCTTGTAGCCGTCTGTGGTCGTTGCGCAACCGTGTTTCACGAATGTCAAAGGACATAAAGGCTCTTTCCGTATCGTTTACTCTTCAAAGGTGGTCGCCGCCGCCTTTTCCACAGCGGCGACCTTCGTACATCAGCTTCCGCGCCTATCCGGCAGTTACCTCCGGGAAGAGGCTAAGGATGTCGTCCTCGTTGACTCCTGCGTCCTCAAGCGATTCATCTTCGCTAAGGCGCTTGCCCGACGCACGGTGGTCGAGGCGATAGGTGATCGGATTGGCACCCTGGGTTGTGGGCAGACCCATCTTGCTTACCAGAGCCGGAATAAGACGGCGCATCGGCACGTCAGCCGGAAGCTCGACCGGGGTCTTTTTGGAGCCGGTGGGATCATAAATGATTACTTTAATGCTTGCCATTGATTTTAGCCTCCATTACTCTCTCTAATCGGGCCAACCGCTTTTCGACGGCGGGTGGCACTCATCCATCTATACGTCGCGACGCTCTGCAGGTTGCATGGGACCAGCCGCTTCTCTGTAGCGGTCGCACGACAGGAGCGCGACGCCTGCGAGACGTCGCTAGGCGAAATCGAAGACGGCGGCCTTGTCTCCTGTCAATTCAAAGTATATCTTTTCTTGGTCGCGGCGACCGCGCACAATTCCCAGGGGCGGCACGTCCATCTCTGCCAGCGTCCGGTCCAGAAATGATTCGTCCCCTTCGATGCGGTGGGTCAGTGTCATTTCGCGCTGAGTGCCACAGTGGGGACAGATGGCGGCGGCTTCATACAGACGCGCCATACGTTGAAAAACTGGCTCCTCGAGGCCACACGACGGGCAGTACATCGCCGTCACTAACTCGTAGTCGAACTCCAGCACGGCGCCCTCACCCAGCCTGTCTGCGGCAACCGCCAGCATCTCCTCAAGCGTGGTCCCGGTCACCGTGTGCTTGGGGAGCTCGACGACCGGCTCCAGCCGGTTGTGGCTCATACAATACTCTTTCACCGGGTACTCCGTTGTGTAGACGTCGTTGGTCAGCCCGTTGATCATTAATGCCTTTCCCGGCTGTACCTCCAGGTCGTGAATCAGCTTCAACGCTTCCTGAGTCTGAAAGGCGGCGACGATGCTGGCGCTGGTAGGCGTCGTGGGTACCTTGCCCTGGAGCACGTTCTGGCGCGCGAGCAGGGGGCAGGAGTAGCGCAGGCTAATCGCTTTGTAATCTTCGTCGGTCAACGTGCACTCATAGCAGGCGCCACGGCCGGGCCAGAAGACGCGCACGATGCCGAAAAGCTCCTGAATGGCGCCGTCGACCCACGGGCGGTCGACGGACCAGGAAAAGCGATTGATCGACAATCGCGCTTCACGATTGTCCAGACAGCCCACGATGGCGTCGACGTGACGGAAGACGCCGAGGCCCATCTCATAGTTGATGTCACCATGCCATGCTTTCACGCCGACGTCGGCGTTCAACTCTTTCACGCGTTCGGCGGCGACGTCGACCTTGCGCCGCCCGCGGTCGCCGGGGCGAAAGAGGACGCTGCGGCTGAGGTTCGCATCTTCGATGGTGTCAAAGTCAGCGATCAGAAGATTGCCGATACCCATCAGAGCCAGATTCTTCAGCACCTCATTCCCCAGCGCGCCGGCGCCCACGACCAAGACGGTGGCGTTGCGGACGACCTCCTGTTGCCACCAGCTGATGTAGCCGAAAGTGTGGTAGCGGTCGGTGTCGGGATCGGTGATGACGAGGGTTTCGTCCATATAGCTCCTTTGTTCACTTGCCACGGAGCCGGCTGGCCGGCGCCGAAATAAAACATTGTGTCGCGACCAGCGCGCCGTCGGGGTTGTAGGCGATGCCGATGCCGCAATGAGTCCAGATCGGGTTTAGCAGGTTGCCGCGATGGTTCGTCAGGCTGCGCGGCTGCGCCATGAATGCCTCGTGAATGTCCCTGACGGCCTCCGCTGTGTGAGCGGCCTCACCATAGACAATGCCGATGTTTTCGCCGCAGGCGACGTAGCCGATGCCGTTGCGGCGCAGCCGCATAGCAGCGGTTACTCCTTCGGGTGTGACATGGGCCACGTACTGCCGGCGCAACATGTCCGTCGAGTGCTGGCGGGCTATCTGCGCCAGCCGGGCGTTCCACGTCAGCGTCGCCGTCCCTACCCAGCCCGGCAGATGCTCTCGCCGCGCCTCGTTGACGAGGCGAAACATGAACTCCTCCAGCCGGGCCACGTCCGCTGTGGCCACCGGCTGCGGAGCCGCAGGCTGCAGGTCGTCCATCGTGATGACCACCGGCTCTCCGGTCACCTGCTCTGCCGTCGCGCTTTCCTCTTCGCGGGCAGGAAGATCGTCCGACGTGATCATTACCACGTCCGGCTGGACGGCGTCCGCTGATGCAGTCGCGTCCGCCGGCTCCGTGGAATTGGTCGCTTCGCCTGACTCAACCGGCTCGCCTGAGCCGGCCCGCGCAGCGCTTTCGCTCCGCTTTACCCGTTGGGCGCGCTCAATGTCCTCTTCCGTTAACTGTATCCAATCATCCATCTATCACCTGGAAAGGGACTTCGTTCCTATGACCGGGTGCCATCGCCAGCAGTGAGGCGACCTCCTGGGGTCAGGCGGCGGTAGAAAGGGAGGGTAAAGGTCGGCCGCTCGCTGTTTAGCGTGAGCGATTTCCTCTCGATGTCGCCGCCCATCTCGCGTGGCCAGGTGACGTCGACGTCGTAGGTCAGGCCCTCGTCCAGGCGGACTGGCAGCTCGGCGACAAAACGGCCATCGCGGTCGGTGGTGCCGGCGACATAGCTTTTGATGCCCTTGCAGCGGATCCGCACCTGGAGCCCATACACGCCGGGGCCATCCGGATACTCCTGAACGACCACGCGCAACTGCGTTGTGTCCAATGTCTCGGAGCGGAACATTTGCCGCAGGGCTACCGTCAGCCCCGCCCGCGACTCTGCCGAGGCCGGCATTACAACGCCGGAGGACGGTAGCGGCGCCGGTGGATTGGGCCCGACAACCTGATCCGGAGAGATGGAGAGGGGCGACGCGTCCATCGGCGGCCCGGCGCTGCTATCACTCTCCTCCAGATCTTCTTCGGTGATGACCAGCGGCTGCCCGCGCGCTTCCGGAGACGGGTCATCTTCTGTATCGTCCACCTGCAGCGTCTCCCGAGCGACTTCCGGATAGGCAACCGGGACCGGCGGGCGGAAGTGGGGCGGGAGGGGAGCGATTGACCCCTCGTCGCGCAGCGCTTCCTGGGAGGCTGGTCCTTCGCCGGTGCTGCGCGGCGCAAGGCGGGCTGCCAGCCGCTCCCGATCGCTCGCGCTGCGCGTCACCTGCCGGCGCGCCCAATGACCTGCACGCGCCACAATCTGGCCTGCGGGACTATAAGGCTCAGGGGGCGAGCCGGGGTCGAGCTGGTAGAGCGGGTAGTCTCGCTGCCAGGCAAAGGCCGCAACTGCCAGGGAGAGCCAGCCGTAGGGCCGGTTACCGGCCTCAGCGCTGGCGGCGGCGACCGTTGCCAGCGCCTGTACGTCATCGCGCTCGCCCACGCCACTGCTATCCAGCAGGTCAAAAAGGGCGATGCGCGCGCCCGCCGGCGTCTCCAGCAGCTGCACCAGATCGGTGAGCAGGGGGTCGTCGGCGACGGCGGTCGCCCGGAGTAAAGCACGCGCGCGCGATTCGGCGAAGTCCGGGACAGGCTCTTCGCTCTGGTTGAGATCTGCGACCAGCCAGCCCGCTAGCCGCATCGCATAGGCGCGCAGCTGAGCGTCATTCCCGATTTCCTGTACTAGTTTTTGTGCCGCATTTTGCATAATCGGCTCCATTCGTCGCTCTCTGCTTGCGGATTTTTCCTAACAGCCGGGATGGCGATTCTACGACCGGCTGACTCTCTCTTCCAGGCGATCGAGCCCTTCCCACACGCGCATTAGCTCCTCCACATCGCTCACCGATTCAAGGTCTGGCTGCATTGCCTGGCGCAGATCTTCGTCGTATAACTTTCGATCGTGCTGGCGGAGCATCGGCTTGACGATGTAATTATTGAAGTCACGCTCAGCGCGCGTCGCTTCCAGCCAGAAGAGGCGGCGCAGACGGGGCAGGAGATCGTCGTCTCCGAAAAGATCTGCGATGATCTCGTCAAAGATCCGATTCGTTTTGGCGGCGATGTTGTCGAGCTTGTCGGCGTAGCTTGCCTCTAACTCGGCCACGGGCGCACCTTTGCTCGACCGTTCGCCGGGGAAGGTGATCTCCACGCCGGGTGCCGTCTCGCCTGCCGGCGGAGCTACAGGTTCGTCGAGTATATTGATCGTAAACTCGGCCTCATCTTCACGTTCGGCAGCGCCTTCCGCCTCCGCGCGCTGCCCGCCGTTGCGCTGGACGCCCTCAGCCGCTTCCGGCTGTTGCCAGAGCCGGCGCACGACCTCCGGCCCTTCGAGAATCGCATCCAGCATACGATCGTTGTCCGGCAGCGCCAGCTCTTCCTCCGTGCTCTCGAGGCGAGAATGGATCGAGCGATCCGGCCGTACCAGTTCATACATCGTCGCCTGGCGGCAGATGTGGCGGAAGTTCTCGTGTACCCGCTGCGCGAGGCTGTGGTAGGCCTCGGCAAGCGACATTGTCTCCGCCGGCTTGTCGGGTAGCGTGTAGCTATAATCCTGCCCGTAGCTGGCTCGCTCCAGCCGTCGGAGCAGATCATGCGCTTCCAGCGTCTGTTCCAGCTCGGCGGCGATAACGTCGGCGACCTCCGGCATGAAGTCCGAAACCGCCTCTTGCATCACCAGCTCTACCTGGTAGAGAATGCGCTTGATCGGCACTTCGATGCCGCTCGTGCCCCAGATCAGGTTGTCGTAGGTGACGTCGCGCTCATCCCAGTACTCGGTGCCGTAGCTTTCCAACAGATTCTCGATCTCTCGCTCAATCCTGTCCTGGACCATGTCGCGCACGCCGTTGAGCGTGGGGTTAAGAAGGGCACGAAAGCGCTCGTCGTCGTTGGTCCGCTGGCTCAGGGCCAGGAGCGCGTTGTGGAACGCGCGCGGGAGCTCCTTCTGCTGGCGGGTGAGCAGGTTTTCATAGCGCCGCTCCTGCAGACTCTCCCAGCTTGTGTTGAACGGGGGGTGGACGCCCCGCGCGGCGAGCTGCTTCTCATAGTAGAAGCGCAGCGACTGGAGCGCATTGCGCACCCTGGTCGTTGCTTCCCGCAGCTGACCGCGGACGCGCTCCGTGCGGATAAACTCGATCAGGCTCTCGCGCAGTAGCGGGATCTCGCTCAGACTCAGGAGAGCCGCTCTCGTCTCCGGGTGGAGCGGGTCGTCCTTCGGGACGGAGCTGAGCTGATCGCCGAAGAGCTTCAGGATCCTCTCCGTTTCGCTTTCAAACTCTGGCGGCGCCTGTTCTGGATCTTCGACGTAAAGGGCCGGCGGCGCCATCACCAGGAAATAGGGGCGATTGTCGCCGCGATCGCGATAGCGCTCCCAGTAGTTGGGCGCGATGTAGCGCGTTACTTCCCGCACTTCCAGCTCCGATTCAGGCAGGCCGGCGTTGAGGCGGTCGAACGCCTGCCGGACGTTGGCGCCGTTGACGACAAGAAAGATTTTGGAGGCCGCTTCGTCGAGATCGGCGCCGCTGAGGCCTCTCAGCCGGTTCTCCTTGATCCAGTTGACCGCGGAGAGCGACTTCATCTCGTCCACGCGCTGCCGTCCAGCGTCGGTCACGAGGACGATCATCGCATCTTCACGCTTCATCTCTTCCAGGGTAATTGCCTCGTGCAGCTTCATGCCCGCGCCGAGACCGGGGACGTCGACGATGCGCAGATGACCGTCCATCAGCAGATTTGGCTGGCCGGCGCGAGGGTGGATGCGGAAAGTCGCGGAGCGCACGAGCCGGATCTGCCGCTCGCCGGGCCGGCCCTTGAAGCCATCCTCCCGCAGATGGCGGAGCGAATCGGCCTCCTCGAGGGGCAGCACGCGCGGTTCCGGCGGCCCGTCGGCAAAGAGATCGTGATGCGCTTCATAGGAGTTGATACAGTCGAGAACGATCTCCACGTATTCGTCCCGCTCTGTCTTGGCCTGTTCCCTCCCCTCCTCGAGAATATCGTTCACCCGCTCCCGCGCCTGTTCACGCTCGCCCTCATTGGTGATGTCAAAGCTCTCGATGTCGGCGAGCTGGCAAAGGCGGCGCACGCGATTTGCAAAGTCGCCTTCGCTCCAGTAGTAGAGGGTTAGCGACTCCGGCTCATCTTCCTCAGCCTGCTCGATGTAGACGATGGTGCCGGTGACCGCGGTCACCGCGCCCGTGGGTAACAGATTTCGGCCCAGGAGGGCGTTGATAAGCGTGCTCTTGCCGACGCCCGTCCCGCCGAAGAAGATCAGCGTGTAGGTGCGCTGGTCGAGAATCTTTTCCGCCTCGGTGAGATTGTGCTGGGCCTGGGGCACGGCGCGGATGAGATAGTCGCGGGTGGCGTCGATCGTCTGTTGGAGCGCTACCCACTGTTCAACTTGCCCCGCGCTGATGAATGGTAGCTGGTGCAGCGAGGCCTTCAAGTCGTGGTACTTTTCTTCCTGTCGGGCAAGGGTCATGTCGCACTTCCTTTCTGGTGACTGTTATTTCCCTGTACGTGATCTTAACACAAAATGTTGCAATTACCTGTCGCTCCCGTAACTCTTTACGCAGTTGTAAGTCTTGGCGCAGCAGTCATGCATAACGCATCTGTCACCTTTTACGCACGTTTGCCGGCTGCGGTTGCGGAGAAAGACCAGCTCGTGCGGCAGGCTGCGTTTCGGCGCACAACTGTTTGGCCTACATTTCCGTAAAGGTTCACAGTACAATGAGGCAGGCCTGAGCAGCGGCCTCTCGCCGCCGGCGGCCTCTCGCCGCCGGCGACCCAAAAAAACCAACACACAGGGAGATCCTAATGCGCATCATTCTCTACCTCGGCAAAGGCGGCGTGGGAAAAACGACGGTGGCGGCTGCCACGGCGCTGCGGAGCGCCGAGCTGGGCTACAAGACGCTCGTCGCCAGCACGGACATCGCCCATAGTTTGGCCGATTCGCTGGATACGACGCTCGGCGATAAGCCGGTTCAGGTGGCCGAAAATTTATGGGCCCAGGAGATCAGCGTGGTCGCCGATATCTATAACTACTGGGACACGCTGCAGGAGTTTGCCTCTGGCCTGATTGCGGCGCGCGGCCTGGATCGGGTAGTTGCCGACGAGCTCTCCGCCTTTCCGGGGATGGACGAAATTGTCAGCCTGCTGCACATTAACAAGCAGGCCAACGAGCGCAACTTTGACCGGCTGATAATAGACGCCGCGCCCACCGGGGAGACGATCCGCCTGCTGACGATGCCCGATACCTTCCGCTGGTACGCAGGCCACCTGTCGCGTTTTGAGCGCGGGGTGGTGAGTGTGCTGCGCCCCTTTGCCAGCCGCTTTCTCCAGACGCCGGCTGAGATCCTGGAGACGTTGAAGCGGTTGGACGAGGCCACGGGTGAGCTGCGCCAAACGTTGAGCAATCCGGAGATCAGCAGTTACCGCGTCGTGGTACAGCCGGAACGGATGGTGATGCGCGAGGCGGAGCGGGCGATCAGCTATCTCAGTCTCTTCGACTACCCGGTCGATAGCGTCATCATCAACCGTATCCTTCCGGAAGACGCTACGGAGGGCGATTTTTATCAACAGCGGCGTGAGGTCCAGGAAAAGTACCTTGAGCTGATCGAGAACAACTTCCGCCCCTTACCGCTATGGCACGTGCCGTACTACCCCTATGAGGTGGTGGGTCTGGAGGCGCTGCATCAACTGGCGGTGGACTGCTTCGGCGAGCGCGACCCAGGCGAGGTCTTCTATCAAGGTGCATTGCAGGAGATTGTGGAAGGGGAGGGCGACGTCTATCTGCTGCGCATTCCAATGCCGTTCGTCAGTGGCGGCAAGGTGCGCCTGCGCAAGCGTGGCGACGAGATGTTCATCACGATCGGCAACTTCAAGCGGGAAATGATCCTGCCGAATGTCTTGGCAAAGCGGCGCGCCGGTGCCGGGACACTCGAGGATGGCCTGCTGGAAATTGAGTTTTTGCCCGCCTCCCAGGCTGAGGCACAGGCAGCGCCGGCGGAATAGCCCGCTTCCGCTACTTTGCGCGCTTCCCTTCACCGTAGGTGACTTGCACCCCCTTCAGCCGGCTGAGCAGCGCCTCCAGCACAGCGAGAAGGAGAAGGAAGAGAATGTCGACGCCGATGGCGATGGTGAAGGCCAGGCCCAGGTAGCCGAAGACAACCGCTGCCGGGCCGACCAATCCAGGTAGCAGCACGTCCCCCAGGCCCAGCAGGTAAAGCGCGCCTGCCGCACTGGCGAGCAGCAACAGGAAAGCCGGCCATGCCCGCCGATCGGACGGGCTGGGCATCATGGCGTTGCTGATCGCAAAAATGAGATAGATCCAGAGTAACAGGTCGGGTACCTCGGTGAAGGTGGCTAGGACGTCCATTAAGCCTTCGACCTGGCGCGACTCCAGCGCCAAGATGAGGGCACTGACGTTGAAGACGTAGAGGCCGATCAGCAGGATCGCCACTGTCCCGGTAAGCAAGGGCGCCGCTCCAATGAGGCTCTCCCGCACGGGGTCGAGCGAGCGGTGGCGATAGTACTCCACGTAGCCCAGCCGAATGGTCCCGTCCCGCTCCAACGACGGCAGCAGAGAGAGGCGGCCTGTCCTCACTCCGAGCAGCCGCGCGGCGAGCCAGTGGCTTAGCTCGTGAAGCAATACTCCGGGGAAGAGAATGATGGCATAGGCAATTACGGCCCAACCTGGACGTCCCGTCAGGAGGTAGGTGACCCCCTGCAGATGGCGATTGATCCATCGCTGTAAGAGCAGGAGCAAGGGCAGAGCGAGGGCCACCCAGAGAAGGGCCGTGAGTGCGCTTTCCACGCGTTCCCGCCAGATGTGCTACGGGAGCTGCTCGCGGTAGAGATCCTGCGTCTTCTGCACCATTTCGGCAAAGCTAGGCTTGAGGCTCGCTCCGCCGACCAGAGCGCCGTCGATTTCAGGATGACTCATGAACTCGACGATATTCTCCGGCTTGGTGCTGCCCCCATACTGAATGCGCACGCGCTCAGCCGTCTCCTCGCCGAAGATGTCCGCGACAGTTCCACGCACCGTCTCGCCTATGATGCGCCCCGCGTCCTCCGCGCTGGCAGCACGCCCGGTGCCGATGGCCCAGATTGGCTCGTAGGCCAGAACGAGGCTCTGGACCTGCTCCTTCGAAAGCCCCTCCAGCGCCGCGCGCACCTGCCCGCTCACAAATTCGTGCGTCTTACCGGCTTCATTCTGCTCCAGGCTTTCGCCCACGGCGACGATTGGCGTCAAGCCCGCCGCGAGGGCGGCTTTCACTTTTTTGTTGACATTTTCATCCGTTTCTCCGAAGTACGCGCGCCGCTCCGAATGGCCGAGGATGACGTATTGACAGTATGGGGTAAGCATCTCGGTCGATAGCTCTCCAGTGTAGGCGCCGCTCGCCTCCCAGTGCATGTTTTGCGCGCCGACGGCGACCTGGGTGCCCTGGAGCACGTCGGCCACGGCGGGAATGGCGATCGCAGGTGGACAGATGACGACGTCGACGCCGACAGAGGCATTGAGCGCCGGGCGGATCTGGCGCACGAAATCGGCGGCCTCTTGCGGACTCTTGTTCATTTTCCAGTTGCCGGCAATGATCGGGGTACGCATGACAATCCTCCTTTAGAAAAAGCTCTACTTGGCGAAACCGATGGAGCGGGTTTCGCGGATAACCGTGACCTGGATCTGCCCGGGATATTGCATGCTGTCCTCGATGGTGCGCGTAATATCCTTGGAGAGGCGCATCGCCCCGAGATCGTCGATGTTATCCGGCTTTACCAGAACGCGAATCTCCCGCCCTGCCTGCAGGGCGTAAGCCGTTTCCACACCGTCGAACGAAGTGGCGATCTCCTCCAGTGTGCGCACACGCTTGATGTAGTTCTCCAGGCTCTCGCGCCGCGCGCCCGGTCGGGCGCCGGAGATGGCGTCGGCGGCTTCGACAATGATCGCTTCGACAGTCTGCTGTTCGACCTCGTGATGGTGGGCGGCGATGGCGTTCACCACCTTATCCGGCACGTTGAAGCGCTTCGCAAACTCGGCACCCAACATGGCGTGCGTCCCCTCATGTTCGTGGTCCATCGCCTTGCCCAGATCGTGTAGCAGCGCCCCCATCTTGGCCAGCTCGACATCCGCCTTTAACTCAGAAGCTAACACGGCAGCAATTTTAGAGGCTTCTACGGCGTGGTGGAGCTGGTTTTGTCCGTAGGATGTGCGGAACTTCAGCCGGCCGAGCATCTTCAAAATCTCGGGGTGCAGCCCGTGCACGTTGGCTTCGTAGGCGGCCTCTTCCCCAGCCTGCTTCACTACCCGCTCGACCTCATCCTCCTGTTCCCTGACCAGCTTTTCGATCCGCGCAGGATGAATACGACCGTCGGCGACCAGTTTGGTCATCGCCCGGCGGGCAATCTCACGCCGCGTGGGGTCGAAGCTGGAAATGGAAACCGCTTCCGGCGTATCGTCAACCACGACGTCTACGCCGGCAGCCTGCTCGAAAGCGCGAATGTTGCGACCGCTACGGCCAATGATGCGGCCCTTCATGTCGTCGCTGGGCAGCGGCACCACAGAGACGGTGACCTCGGAAACATGTTCGCTAGCCACACGTTGGATGGCCAGCGAGATGAGCTCGCGGGCGCGCTCCTCTCCTGCCTCGCGCGCCTCATCTTCTATCTCGCGCATGACGCGCGCCATATCGCTGCGCGCCTCCTGCTCCACAGAGTCCAGCAGTATCTGGCGCGCTTCTTCTTCCGTGAGGCTGGCAACGCGTTGGAGCTCCTCCGTCCATTCCTGTTCCTTTTCCGCCAGCTGATTCTGGCGCTGGTCGAGCCGGCTCTGGCGCTTGTTCAACTGCTGTTCGCGCCGCTCCATCTTGTTCTGCTGTTTGTCGAGGCTGGACTGGCGGCGGTCCAACCGCTCCTCTCGCTTTGAGAGCTCTTCATAACGCCGCTCGACTATCTTTTCCGCCTCGCTTCGCAGCTCCTTCGCCTCTTCGCGTGTGGTAGTGAGCAGCAGGTTTGCCTCTTCTTCTGCCTGAGCCCGTGTTCGCTCTGCATCCATGCGGGCATTTTCATAAATGGCCTCCGTCCGGGGCTGCTGGGTGCGCCAGACGGCGACGGCGGCGATGAGGCTGCCGACGATCAGGCCGATGACGATGCCAATTATTAACTCCATTTGTTCTCTCCTTTAGGTAGCTGTGTCCTCTTCCTCGGAATACTCCTGCCATGCCCGGTCGACGGCGTCGCGGGCAGTGCCATAGCGGAAACCGCGCCGCTGCAAGAAGCCGCCCAATTTCCGTCGAAATTCGTCGTAGGGCAGGTTTGCGTAACGTCGGCCGCGCTTCATGGCCGCACGCCGCGCGGCTTGCGTTTCATCCAGATCGGCCAGCGCCTCGTCGATGGTGCGCCGCGCGACTCCCTTCTGGCGTAGCTCCTGTTGCAGCGCGAGGCGGCCGCGTGGCTTAAAAGTTTCTCGTTGCTCGATCCAGTATTCGGCGAAAGCCAGATCGTCCACGTAGTCGTAATGTTCCAGATAGGCGAGCACGCGCTCAATCACAGGCTCTTCTACGCCTTTTCGCGCCAAATTGCGCCGCACCTCGTCCACACTCCGTGGTCGATAACCCAGATAGCGCAGCGCACGGCCCTTCGCGCGGACGAAGGCATCTTCATCCTTCAGCGCTGCGATTTCATCAGCACTGAGCGTCTGACCCACGTGTAGACCGATGGCAGCGTCCAGGGCGAGACCGAAGGCGAAGACGTCGTCCAGGTAGACGTTGACCCGCTCCTTGTTTCGTTTTTGTGGCTTGAGCGCCGTGATTTTCTGCATCGCTCGCCGTTTACTACTCCTTATAAATATAAATAAAATGCCGCGGTCAGCGACCACGGCATTAACAGGCTCTTGGCTATCTGTAGTGAGGGAAGGTGTAGCCGCTCTACGCGGGGTAGAGTCCCTCTATGACCATCATGGACGTTGCAGGGCTTTTAGCGCCCTGAAGCATCAAGTTTGGCTGTTCTACTACTTTTCACCACACTCATCCTCGGGCTTCGTTGCCGGCCCGGAGAATGGAGGTTGCTGTCAATACCGTTGGTCTTCAGTCAGTCGACTATGTTGCGGTGGCCTCGATCGTCACCGGACTGGGTAGTCCGGCAGCGGTACGGACCTTCTTTTCTACTTCATCCGCAACTGTCGGCTGCTCGCGTAAAAATGCCTTGGCGTTTTCGCGCCCCTGGCCGAGCAGCGTGTCATTATAGCGATAGTAAGCGCCGCGCTTTTCGAGGATGTCGTACTCGACGCCCAGGTCGAGCACGTCGCCGACCTTGGAGATCCCTTCATTGTACATGATGTCGAACTCCGCCTCCGTAAACGGCGGCGCAACCTTGTTCTTCTTCACCTTCACCCGCGTGCGGTTCCCCACGACGTCGCCACCATCCTTCAATGTCTGGATGCGGCGAATATCGAGGCGGACAGAGGCATAGAACTTCAGCGCCTTGCCGCCGCTGGTCGTCTCCGGGTTGCCGAACATCACGCCGATCTTCATCCGCAGCTGGTTGGTGAAGATCATCACCGTGTTCGTCTGCTTGATGACGCCCGAGAGCTTGCGCAGTGCCTGGCTCATCAGTCGCGCCTGCAGGCCCACGTGCGCGTCGCCCATCTCGCCCTCAATTTCCGCACGCGGCACGAGGGCAGCGACACTATCGACGACGACCACGTCCATCGTGCCCGAGCGGATGAGCGCCTCGGCAATCTCCAGCGCCTGTTCGCCAGTGTCAGGCTGAGAGACGTAGAGGTTGTCGATGTCGACGCCACACTTGGCGGCGTAGGCGGGGTCGAGGGCGTGCTCCATGTCGATGAAAGCGCAGACGCCGCCGCGCTTTTGGGCTTCGGCGATGATGTGCTGGGCGAGCGTCGTCTTGCCGGACGACTCGGGGCCGTAGATCTCGATGACGCGGCCGCGGGGGACGCCGCCAACGCCGAGGGCGATGTCGAGCGAGAGGCTGCCGGTGGGGATTGCTTCGATGTTCATGTGGTGCGCCTCTCCCAGCCGCATAATGGCGCCTTCGCCAAAACG
>JAWVYW010000028.1:0-29445 GCA_033722535.1 Promineifilaceae bacterium (SeqCode) | reverse complement strand
TATCGCGCAGGTAGTCGATGAATTGGACGCGGGGCGGCTGGCGGCCGGAGAGGGAAATGGGGAGCGCATCGGCAATAGCGGAAAGGAAGCCGGCCGTCTCTATCGGCTGCAGATCGACGAAGTGAGCGCCATCGGCGAACGATTCCCCTTTTTGGGCAGCCGCCGCCAGCGCCAGGCGCGTCTTACCCACGCCGCCGGGGCCGGTGATGGTGAGCAGCCGGCGCGTGGGCTGGGCGAGGAGGAGTGCCGCCTCGGCTCTCTCCGCCTCGCGGCCTACAAAGTCGCCGCTTGGCGCAGGCAGCGCGCGGCGCTCCGGCTGCGACCAGACGGCGTGAATCCGTCGCCGGAGCTGCTGAGCAGCCTCTCCCGGCGGCACGCCAAACTCTTCCTCTAGAACTTCCTCTAGTTGCCGGTACTGTTTCAGGGCCGCCCCATAATCGCCGCCGTGAGCCAGCAGGCGCATCAGTTGCATGTGCGCTGCCTCCCGCCACGGTTCCATCTCGATCTGGCGTCTGCTGTACCAGCGCGCCCGGTCGAGCTCCCAGCGCTGCTCAAAATAGGTAGATAAGACGGCCAGGGCGTCGATGGCACTTCTGTGTAACCCCTCGCGCCGCGCGGCGATCCAATCGTCGAAGTTTGCGCTGCCCTCCACGTTCAGGCCACGCATAAAATCTCCGCGGTAGAGGTCAACTGCGCGCGCCCGCCGCTCCATGCAAGCCGCACACGTACTGGCGTCGGGATGATCGTGGCGGCGGCAGGCCACCAGCAACTGCTCGAAGTCCGCGACGTCGAGGTAGAAGTCGGCGTCGGGATTGAAGCCCAGCGTCTGGCGATCGCTGAGCAGGAACGGAGGCTCTGCCTCCCGATCGCCAATCGTGTCACGCAGATTTAAGACTGCCTGGTTCAGGTTGCGGCGGGCGCGAGAGGAGGGAAAGTCGGGCCAAAAGAGTTCGGCGAGCGCATCGCGACGGTGGGCCCGGTCGCTTTCCACAGCCAGATAGGCAAGCAGTGCACGGGCCTTATCCGACTCAAAATCGGACGCCTCCGCACCATCGTACCATACTTCGAATGTACCGAGGAAACTCAAGGATAAGCCGTCGCCCATAAAACAATTATGCGCTTTTGCGCCCTGCGCTGTCAAGCGGCTGATAGTTTCCTGACCGACGTCTGAATAATGACAGATAGAGACGGCCCGATGACGGGTCGATTAACAACCGAGATGATGCCGGACTCCAAACGGAGTGGCAGCGTCTCTATAGCGCGAGGGCCACAGGCTCTCGTAAAAGGAGTAGGACGATGTTCAACCCACTACCTTCAATGCAGTACGAAAATGGGAAGGGGCGCCAGCGAGAGCTGGAACGGGACCTTGATCGACGCCGCCAGCTGGCGGAGCTTCCCGCAGCACAGCGGGAACGTCACTCATCGCTCTCGGTCCGGCTCCTGCGAGCCGTGAAAAACGTGCTCGGTAGCGCCGGGAAACCGGCGCCCGCCCAGAGGCCGGCGGTCGGGCATGAGTAACGGAAAGTGGGGGAGGGGGTCGTTCGTATCGGGCCTGTTACCCTGCCGTCCCGGCCCCGGGGCCGCAGGGCCACAGGCGGAAGAGCCGGTATCTCACCCTGAGGTGCCGGCTCTCTTGTGAAGATTCAGTCATTCACGCGCTGAGTCACGCTCCCGCAAGAGCGCCCGATTACGCGCTTGCGCACGAAGGAGGGCGATCAGGAGCACCAGCGAAAGAACGCCGAGGAAAATCGTGCCCACCGTTTCGTTGACAGTAACCGGATTATAGTGGGAGCGATGTGCAGGAGGCTCTTCGTGCATCTCTTTCTCCTTCCTCTGTTAGCCAGTAATCAGCCGTGGTAGGCCGATGACAGGACGATTACAGCTCGTTGACAGCCCTATGCCCCTCCCGTAAAATCCGATCATAACATAAAGTGAGCCAAAAAAATAGCCGGAGAAAGCATGACCACACCCATTACGAGCGATGAGCTGCGCAGAGCGTTTATCGAATTTTTCGAGGAGATGGGGCACACAGCGGTGCCCAGCTCGCCGCTACCGGTACAGGATAATCCGACACTTTTCTTTACCAACGCCGGCATGAACCAATTCGTAGATACCTTCCTGGGGCGCGAGAAGCGACCTTACGATCGGGCGGTTTCCTCACAGAAGTGTATGCGCATCCAGGGGAAGCACAACGACTTGGAGAACGTCGGTCCCAGTCCGCGCCACCACACCTTTTTTGAGATGCTGGGCAACTTCTCCTTTGGCGACTACTTTAAGCCGCAGGCGATCCGCTTTGCCCACAACTTTTTAACCCGCGTCTGCGAAATTCCCGAAGAGAAGCTGTGGTATACCGTGCACGATAGCGACGACGACGCCTATGCCATCTGGGTTGACGAGATGGGCGTACCCGAAGAGCGGGTCCTGCGCATGGGAGACAAGACCAACTTCTGGATGATGGGCGAAGTCGGCCCCTGTGGTCCGACGAGCGAGATTCACTACGACTGGGGGCCCGATGCCTGTGACTGTGGCGAGGAGAATTGCAGCGTAGCCCTGGACAACGGCTGCAACCGCTGGCTGGAGATATGGAACCTGGTCTTCATGCAGTTCAATCAGGACGAGGCCGGGGTGCGCACCTTTTTGCCTGATCCCGGCGTTGACACTGGCATGGGCCTGGAGCGAATTGCCAGTGTGCAGCAGGAGACGCCGGTGAACTACGAAACGGATCTCTTCGTGCCGGCGGTGGAGCGCATTCAGGAGCTGCTGGGCGACAGCAACCATGAGCGGGAGGCGCACGAAACCGGTTATCGTGTGATCGCCGATCACGGTCGCGCCGCGACCTTCCTTATCGCCGACGGGGTGCGCCCTGGCAGCGAAGGGGGCAGCTACGTGCTGCGGATGATCATCCGGCGGGCGGTGCGCTTTGGGCGCAAGATCGGCTTCGACCGGCCATTCCTGGCGGAGATCGCGCGCGTCTACATTGATATGATGGGAGACGTCTACCCCGAGTTGCGCGCGCGCCAGGAGCACATTTTACGCACGCTAACCAATGAAGAGGAGCGTTTCGCGAGGACGCTGGACGGGGCGATGGCGCGCCTGGACGAGATTCTCGAAGAGATGGAAGTGGAGGGGGAGACGGAGATCTCCGGCGAGACGGCATTCGATCTCCACGCGACGTACGGCCTGCCGCTAGAGATCACGCGCGATGTGGCCCAGGAGCGCGGCTTCAGCGTGGACGAAGAAGGATTCGAAGTAGCACGCACCGCGCACGCTGCCGCCAGCGGCACCGGCGCGTTCGGTCGCTATGAGACGGAGCAGAATGTTTACACCGATCTGCTGGCTGCTCTGCGGGAGTCCAACCGGCTGCCCCTTTCTGGCGTAGGGTACGATCCCTATAGCACCGCAGAGATGGAGAGCGACATTGTGGCTATCATCCGCGACGGCGAGCCGGTCGCGCGTGCGGAGAGCGGCGACCGCGTGGAAGTGGTGACGCGCGCGACGCCCTTTTACGTCGAAGCCGGCGGCGAGGTCAGCGACACCGGCTCCATCGTCGTCGAGGAGACCGGGGGCGAGGTGGCGGTGCAGGATCTCGATCAGCCGGTGCCCGGCCTGGTCGTCCACCGGGGCCAGGTGACACAGGGCACGATCGAAGTGGGCGCCGAGGCGACGCTGCAGGTGGACGACGTCCGCCGCCGGGATATTCGCCGCAGCCATACGGCGACGCACATTTTGCACCGCGAGCTACGCCGCCATCTCGGCGATCACGTCACCCAGGCCGGATCGCTCGTCGCCCCCGACCGGCTGCGCTTCGACTTTACGCACGGTGAAGCGGTGGACGCCGAGACGCTGGCCCGGATAGAAAACCGGATCAACCAGACGATCCTCGACAACTACCCGGTCAATGTGGAATTCATGGAGCAGAAGGAAGCACTTCGGGACGGCGCGATGGCCCTCTTCGGCGAGAAGTACGGCGAGGTCGTGCGCACCATCAAGATTGGCCAGCCGGAACAGCCATACAGCTTCGAGCTTTGCGGCGGCCTCCACGTTTCTGAAACGGGCGAGATCGGCCTTTTCCGCTTCACGCGCGAAGAGGCGGTGGGCGCCGGCGTCCGCCGCGTGGAAGCGGTCACCGGGCGCGGAGCACAGCAGTTTATCGGCGAGCGGCTGGACACCCTGGCGCGCATCGCCGGGCGGCTAAACGCGCCGGTAGAGGATCTGGAGACGCGCGTCGACAATCTCATCGCGGAGAACCGCGCTCTGCAGAAGGAGATCGAGCGACTGGAGCGCCAGATGGCGCGCGGTCAGTTCGAAGGGTTGCTGGACCAGATGGAAACGGTCGAGGGCGCTAACGTCCTCACGGCGCAGGTGGACGTCGCCGGTGCCGACGCGTTGCGCGAGATGGCCGACTGGTTCCGCGACAAGGTCGAGTCCGGCGTGGCCGTCTTCGGCACTGTACACAACGATCGACCGCTACTGGTGGCGACGGTGACGCAGGATCTCATCGAGCGTGGCGTACGTGCGGGGGACCTGGTGCGTGAAGCGGCGCAGATCGTCGGCGGTGGCGGGGGTGGGCGCCCCAATCTGGCGCAGGCCGGCGGGCGCGATGCGGAGAAGCTGCCGGAGGCACTGGCGGGGATTCCCAATCTGGTGAAAGCTGCGCTTTCCTGACGCACGGGCCTGGTAACTGAGCCTGCCGTGCAGGCTGTAGATAGCCGACTCAGCGCTGCCTGGGCTGCCGGATTGGCAGCAGCAGGTGGAAAGCGCTGCCGGGTAGGGCGCCGGCATTTTCCCCTTGGCTGTCGACCCAGATGCGCCCGTTGTGCGCCTCCACAACCCCTTTGGCGATCGCCAGTCCCAGCCCCAGTCCGCCCCCCTTGAAGGCGCTCTTGCTCGACGAGTGGTGCTCGATTGCCTGCAGGACGTAAAATTTATCGAAGATCCGCCGCTGCTCGTGGAGCGGAATGCCGATTCCGGTATCCTTTATCACCAGATCCACGGCGTTGCCCACCTCGCGCCCGTCGACGATAATGTGGCCCCCGTCGGGCGTGTATTTGATAGCGTTCCCGACGACGTTCTCTATCGCCACGATAAGCTGGCTACCGTCCGCCTCGATGAGGGGTAGCATATCCACTGCCTCTGTTACCTCCAGATGCAGATGGCGCTCTCTCAGCGCCAGGGCGTACTGTTGCACTACCTCATGAACCAGCTCGGAGATGCGCACCGGCCCAATCGCCAGCTCCAGTCGACCGGAGGCGATGCGGGAGACGTTGATGATCTCGTTGATCGCGTTGCTGATCCGCTTGATCCCGGTATCCAACCCCCGCACCAGGAGTAGCAGGCTGCCCGGCACAGAGCTTTCAACGCTCTCGTCCTCCTCCAGATGATGCTCCAGGAGATGGGAGTAGCCCTCCAGCAGCGTGAGCGGCGTGCGCAGCTCGTGGGAGACGAGGGCGATAAAGTTGCTCTTCATACGGTCCAGCTCCCGGAGCCGTCGATTGGCATCTTCCAGCTCGTGGATCTTCGCTTCCAGACGGGTCACGATCTGCTGCGCGTGGCGCTCCAGATAGACCAGCCGGTCGTCGCTCTCCAGCTCTTCCCGGTATCCTTCGAGAAAGGAGGTTACCTCGTCAGGAAAGGATGAGATGTTGATTGGCTTCGTGAGAAAACCGTCACAGCCAGCCGCCAGCGCCTGTTCGCGGTGTCCGGGGCTGGTGTTGGCTGTCAGCGCGACGATTGGAATGCGCTCGAAGTTGGGTAGACTGCGCAGGCGGGTTGTGATCTCGCGCCCGTTCATGCCCGGCAGATTGAGATCCATCAAGATTAGACTGGGTCTACTTTCCCGTGCCAGGTGAATGCCCTGCAGCCCCTCACTGGCTATAACGACGTCATAGCCCTTATTCTCCAGCACCCGGCTTACGAGACGCTGACTGCCGATATCGTCTTCGATATATAAAACCCGCATCTCTTCGTTCATTGGTCCTGTGCGACATCTCCGCTGTCACTCTTCAGGCAGGGTAGCGTTACTAGCGCTCACCAGATCGCGGTGCGAAGAGTAGACTTCTGCTACAGTTACCTCATTTTACCATCCAGGCGGCGCGACTCAACAGCACTTAAGTCCTTGCAGTGATCACGATGATCGGCGCGTCCTACAGTCGGCAGTCTGCAACCGATCGGCCGAGGCACAGTTGAAGGGCTTTGGCTCCCGAATTAGTTAGCTCGGTCCCACACCTCTTCTCCCGTTGGCAAAAGTAGACCACCCCTCTGACCTCCCTCTGCCGGTAGAATACCCCGCACAGGAGGAGCGCGCAAACGAGGCAGCGGCGTGCATTCAGGCCTGATACGTCCAGACGCGGCCGCTGCGAGGCGCGAGCGTTGTGGACTGACCTCCCATAAGTGGCTCGCCACCGGCATCGAGCGCGTCGACGAGTGGAGAAGGCAGCTCCGTCTCTACCGTAAGCGCTGCCGCTTCCTCTGCATTGTTGAAGGCGACAATCGTCGTTTCACCCTCATACTGCCGGCGGTAAACGATCTGCTGTTCGCCGGCGTCGAGAATGCGGAAGTCGCCGCGGCGTAGGCTGGGCAGGCGGTGGCGCAGCGCGATAAAGCGGCGCACGTCCTCCAGGAGCTCCATATTCCAGCTTTCCCGCCGGTCCCAGGGAAAGCCGCGCCGGCTAGCAGGTTCGTGTGCGCCGGGCATCGCAATTTCGTCCCCATAGTAAATGTTGGGCGCGCCGGCAACCGTCATCTGGCAGAGGAACATCAGACGCACCGTGTCGACGTCGCGGTTGGCGATTGTGAACAGGCGCGGTGTGTCGTGGCTACCAAGCATATTGAGCTGGGCGTGCACGATCTGCGGGTGGTAGCGCCGGTGGAGGTAGGCCAGCTTGTCGGCAAACTGGTGTCCGTCGAGCGGTTCCATATAACCGAGGCCGGAGTGTACTGTATCCTGCTGATTCAGACTGTGCCCACCAAAGAAGCCGAAGGCGGCGCGCGTGAAAGGGTAGTTCATCTGCGCGTCGAACTGATCCCCTTGCAGCCAGCGCTCCGCATCCCCCCATAATTCGCCGACGATGTAGGCGTCTGGGTTGACCGCCAGGCAACGGCGCCGAAATTCGCGCCAGAATTCGTCGTCGTCGATTTCGCTCGGCACGTCGAGCCGCCAGCCGTCGATACCCTGCTCCAGCCAGTACGCGCCCACATTCCAGAGGAACTCGCGCACCGGCGGGTGGTCGGTATTGAACTTGGGCAGCGCGTGTAGCCCCCACCATGCAGCATAATTGGGACGCTCGTGCTCGTCGAAGGCGTTGACCGGCCAGTCATAGACGTGAAACCAGTTCACATAGGGCGACTCTTTGCCATTCTCCAGCAAGTGATCAAACTGGAAAAAGCCGCGACTCGCATGATTGAACACCCCGTCGAGAACGATACGCATGTTGCGCGCACGCAGTTCGCCCATCAGGATCTTAAACGCGGGCATGCCGCCGAGGATCGGGTCGATCTGGTAATAGTCGTAGGTGTGATAGCGGTGGTTGGCTGCCGAAGAAAAGATGGGGTTAAAGTAGATGGCATTTACCCCCAGGTCGACGAGGTAGTCGAGGTGTTCTACGACCCCTAGCAGGTCGCCCCCCTTGAAGGCATGGTAGGTTGGCGGCGCGTCCCACGCTTGCAGGTTGGCCGGCTTTGGGACTTTGTCACTGCGGGCAAAGCGATCAGGAAAGATCTGATAAAAAACTGCATCTTTAACCCAATCCGGGGTTACCGGTTCCATGTTTGCTGCTCCTGTCTGTGGTGACCGGCCTCTGCCGGTACTGGTTGATTGGCTGGAGATGGGGCCTGTCACACGAAGAGACGGACCGCGGCGATGGTGCGCCGACGATGAGGCCAATGGGCTGAGAGTGAGTATAATCGACAGTTCTGGCGCTAGCAACTGAGTTTGGTTAAGGAGAGAGAGATGGCGCGTAAAACAATCGCTATGCGGCTACTGGAAGGCAAGGGCATCCCTTACGAAGCAATCACCTACCCCGACGATGAGCGCGACGCGGTGCGGGTGGCCGAGCACGTGGGGGCACCTCCGCATCAGGTGTTTAAGACACTGGTCGTCGTGCGCGAGCGGGGCAAGCCGTTTCTGGCGATGGTTCCCGCCGATAGCGAGCTGGATCTGAAACAAATGGCGCGGGCGGTGGGGGAGAAAAAGCTCTCGATGGCCTCCCACGCCGAAGCTGAGCGCCTCACGCGCCTCCAGGTCGGCGGTATCTCCGCCCTGGCACTGATCAACCGCGGCTTTGACATGGTGCTCGACGCCTCTGCACAGCAATACGAGGCCATTTACATCAGCGCCGGCGAGAAGGGGATCCAGATTCGGGTGCCTGTAGAGGGACTGGTGGCGCTTACCAGCGCTCAGTTACTCTCTGTTGCCGCGGATTGAATGAGGGGCAGGTAGCTGATATAGGGCTCCAGGCGAAGCGGGGCGCTGCGGATCAGCGGCGTTGTAACGCCATCGTCCACAATCAACGTCGTCGACAAGCGTCTGCTATTCAAGAATCGCTCCCCATGCGCGAGGAGTGTGATTCGAACTGGCTCACGAGCGCCCACAGCGCCGCGCCAGACAATTCTTTTGCCGTCAAGGGAGAGCGTCCCGCTGCTGGCGGAGAGCGTGTCGGTGATCAGCTGGACCGGCTCCGGCAGGTGTAGTGTTGCCGTGACAGCGCCCGTCGGTAAGAGGTCGCGACCCTCGAGGGTTGCCGTGTAAGCGATGGCCGCGCCCGGCGTCAGCGAGTGACTATCGGCCTCTATCCGGGAGAGGGAGAGGTCGGGGGCGCTGACCCAGGTGCTGGTGCGCTGCGCCCAGCGGAGATCATGCCGCTGGTAATGAATGAAAACTTCGTTGTCAATGCGCGTCCCCACGGGCAGCCGTGGGTCCACGTACGCTTCATAGATGATCTGGTGCTGCGCGCCCGGCTCGATGCTCCCGCGCCAGATAATTCTGTTGGTTGCGGGATCGTAGTGGGCGCCACCCTGCAGCGACTCGGGTGCCAGGTGTAGCCCGGGTGGAAGCGTATTGGTCACCGCGACCTGATTGCTCGGGGCGGTCGGTAGATTGTGCAGCGTCAGCGTGTAGAGGCGGCTGGCGGCGGGCCCCACCCGCCGGTCCACCACAAAGGTGCTTTCGCCCAGGTCGCCCAGCCAGCCGATGGCCCGATCTAGCAGATAGGCGCGCTCCGACGCCGGCAGCGCTTCGGCCGGGAAGCCCCAGAATACAGAGCGCCAGCCTGCCCCCGCCGTGGCCGTGCCGGCAGCCATCCCCTGATCGTGCCACAGGAACGCCCGGCTGTGCTCTGACGGCATGAGGCCATCGCCGAAGTTGCGGAACGGGTACTGAAGCGTCAGCGGCTTTCCGTCGTCGCCAAGCACCGTCTGGTCGCCAGCATAGAGGACGGTGGGCGTCAGCGACTCCTGATAGTCGACCACGCCAAGATAGTGGCGCGCCAACTCCTCTCCACCGTGATAGTACAAGAAATCCTGGCTGGTCAGGAAGAGCCGACCGCCTTGGCGCAGGTAGGCGGTCAGCGCTTGCGCTTCGGCGGCAGTCACCGGCCGGAACCAGTCATAGCCCGTGTACCAGAGCACAAATTCGTACGCGTTCAGCAACTGTGATGGCGGGCTGCCGCGCTGTGCCGTGTCCCAGAAATCATAAGGCAGCCCTGCTTCATCGAGTGTCTCCCGGTACAGTGGCTCCTGATCGTACCAGCGATCGTCGTCCACGATCAGCGTCTGCCCGGGCATCTGAAAGCGGGCGATAACTGTTTCTTCGGCGCCGTTCTCGCCGACTGCCACCAGCCTCACCTGCGTCTCACCCTCTCTGACAAAAGTGGCAGGGGCGGTCACGCTCATGGCAGACCCGCCGCTCGCGCACGGGCCGAGGGTTACCGTTGGTGTTACGATCTCGTGGCGCCAGCGTACAGCACTATCTGCTGATCGGGCCGTAAGACGAACGGTATCTGTCACCGTTTCGCTCAGATTGCGGAGGCGAAGGGTATAGGTAAGCGTCTGCCCGGGCACGAGATAGTCGTCTAGGGTCTCGCTGGCGAGCTGAAGGCCGCTGGCGACAGGAGGCGCGTCAAAAGCGGCGAGGGCTCGCCGCAGCAGCTCGTCGCGCGCGGCGGCTGTCGCCACCCCCTCAAGTCCGAAACCGAGAAACAGCGCGCGGAAGGGGGCGCACCAGCCCGCTTCCAGAGCGGCGATCGCGCCGTCCTCGTAGGTCAGCGCCGCCTGCGTGAGGCTATCCACTCGCGGCTCGACGACGTCTGGTCGCTGCTGGTTGTCCGCGCTCTCTTCCCCATTCAGGGTGAAGGTGAGGCCGTCAAACGGACCGCCCTCGACGCCGGTGAGCGTGAAGGGCCCCTCCGCTTCAGAGAGGAACTTTCCCTGAAGCAGGGTGTGCCACCAGCGCTGGAAGGTAATCACTCCTGTTCCGTCAATGCCTGCGACGTTCTGGCCGCTGATCAGCAGGTGACCCCCACTGCGGAGATAGCGATCGAGCGCGCCGCCCGCCCCGACGACCCCGGGTGAATCATTGGGAGCGCTCCAGATAACGAGATCATATTTGGCCAGATCATCTGCCGTCGGCGCGCCATCGACGGGATTAAAGATCGACCACTCGTCGAAACCGAGACCCACCTCGCGCAGCGCTCGCCGGTAGATGCTGGCATAGGAGGCATAATACCAGGGCCCGCTATCCACGAGTAAGATTGAGCGACTCGGAACGAGGTCGAAGTCCAGGCGTCGGACCCGTTGCGGGAGGATCTGCAGTACTTCTTCTCGAAATTCGTAGCCAGCGTGGTTGATGCGGAGGGTATACTCTCCCGTCGGCAGGGTGAGGCTGTAGGCGCCGTCTGCAGCGGCCGTGACGCGCAGACCGGCTTCAACGACGGTGAGTGTTGCCGTCAGTGGCCGACCGTCGGCGCCATCGCGAACGACTCCCGACAGATGCTCTCCGGGCAGCCGCATGAGCCTGAAATTATGTCTGGACGTCTCTCCCTCGACAACAGCGACCGCCTCGCTGCGAACGGGATGAAAGCCAAAGGGTGCTATGGTCAGGCTATAGGCGCCGGGAAGGAGCGGGGCACGATAGCGGCCGCCGCCATCTGTAATCAGCGAGAGGGGGACGCCCGCAGGGGTGGTCACCGTCACCGTCACTGCTGCCAGCGGCCGCCCGGCGTGGGTGACGGTGCCGACCAGCAGCCCGTGGGCGCGTCGGCTGGCGACGGCGTCGTAGGCGTCGACCCGCCCAGCGCCGCCGCTGTTCTCCGGAGGCGGGCTGCTGAAGGAAGCGGCTGTTTCTGTAATGGTGCGCATGACGGCGACCGGTGCCAGCGCGGGCCGGGCAGAGCGCACAAGGGCGGCGACGCCTGCCACGTGCGGAGCGGCCATCGACGTGCCGGTCATACTGCCGTAGTTGCCGTCGGGCAGCGCGGAGGGTACCGTCGCGCCTGGGGCGGCCACGTCCGGTTTTGCCCTTTGCGTTAGCGGCGAAGGACCGCGGGACGAGAACCAGGCGACGGTATCGCGGCGGTCGGTGGCGGCAACCGCCAGTGTCTCCGTATAGCTGGCGGGCGCGCCGACTGTGCCTGGAAAGGGGCCGCCGTTGCCGGCGGCAAAGATCGGTATAATGCCGGCGGCACGCAGCGCCCGGATGTCGGCTAGAAAGTGTTTGACGTTGCCGGCGCTACCCCACGAGCCGTTGACGACGTCGGGTGCCAGCGCGGGAATACCACCAGGCGCCAGCAGCCACTGAAAGCCCTGATGGATAGTGCTCAGTGTGCTGTAGCCCCTACTATCAAAGATACGTATCGCGATCCAGCTTGCCCCGGGCGCCACGCCCAAGCCGCCCTGTCCCACGGCGATGCCGGCCACGTGCGTGCCGTGCCCATGGGGGTCAAATGGAGCCTCGCTGGCTGATTCGAACGGGTCGAACCAGTGGCCACTGTGGCTGATTGTCGCTGTGTCGCTGCGCCCGCGGTAGTTGGCCCGCAGCGCCGGATGGCGCCAGTCGACGCCGGTGTCCATAATCGCTACCGTCGCCCCGCTGCCGTCGACGCCCAGGCCATGCCACGCGTGAGCAGCGCGGATCTTCTCGACGCCCCAGGCCAATCCCGCTGGGGCGGCGAGCGAGCGCGCCGCCTCTGGCTCGACGTACTGCTCGTAGGCGTCGAGGACGACTTCGGCCACTTCCGGTCGTGCGGCGAGCGCCTCCAGAGCCGCCGGAGTCGCTTCCACGGCGATGCCGTTGACGATCCACAGCGGTAAATAGGTGCTGACAGTGCCCTCGCGGGCCAGCCGCTCAATTTCGGCAACGAGCGGTGCCTGGCTGGCAACCGCCGTTTGCTGCAGATGGCGGCTGACTAGCGCCGCCGCGCTGCCCGGAGGTGCTTCGGTATCGGGCCGGGCTGCGGTCGCCGTGCGGACGATCTCGTGCAGCGTGTTCGCCGCGACCTGCTCCTTCAGCAGCACGATCGCTGCCACCGGCGCCGGGCCGCCGTCGCCTTGTTCGGCGATGGCATCGATGAGCGCATCGTCAAACTTAGCCTCTGGATCATCTTCGCCAATGGAAGGGTGCGCCCATAGTGGGGGGCGCAGCGCGAGCAGGCCGAGCGCCAACAGGACGAAGGCCAGCAGGAGGGACACGGAAAGGTGCAGTAGGCGGCTTGTCATCTTCCTCCCGAACTCACGCTCAGTCTCATGGTAATTCCAGCCTCTCCGTTAAGGGGTGCAGGGAGCGTGCAGCTTCCTCGGCCTCTCGGTCGGGAACGAGATGCCGGCTTCGGAGGAAGTCGAGCCACGTCGGGAGCATCTCTACCGTGGCAGCTGCCGCGTATGGCTGCGCGTTCACGGTACGCACGAGGCGGCTGATAAACTCTTCGAGCGTCAGGGGATCAGGCAGGAGGGGGTGGGCTGGCTCCGTTGGCAAAACCGGGCGCGGGGGACCATGCCCCCGCAGGCGGGCGGCCATATCGAGGCGCGGGTAAAGGTGGCCCCCGGCACGGTCCAGGAAGTAGCGTGGCAGCTGCTCGCGGACTAGATGTGCCCTGGCGTAGGGTACGCCATCCACCCGATGGGCGTAGCCGAGAAACTCGATCATCAGTCCGCCCAGGTTGTGTATTGAAAGGGACCCGAAGTCTGCCGCCGTCCACGGGCGCCCCGCTTCTCCGCGCAGGAGCAGTAGGTACGGCTGGAGACGCTCCGCGTCCACCGGAAAGAAGTGTTCCAGTTGCTCGACGAGGATTGCGGGGGGCGCTGCGTCAGAGCCAGCCGCGCCCGACTCATCTTCGAGGTATCTGTAGATGAGGTGGTCCGTAGCCCGCGCGGCGTAGGCGTCCACCGCACGGCTACTGTAGGAGGCGGCATCCTGTACCTGATCCCACGCCAGGATCATCATCTTGTTGATCAGCGTCAACCGGTTGTGATAGCCAAGCAGGTTGAGTGTCTGGTGGAAGACGGGGAAATCTTCGCGGGCGCGGCGCGCGACCTCGCGGCCCAGCGAGGCGACGCGCTCCTCCGGCGCCTCTTCAGGACGTCGGAACAAAAGCAGATCGGCGATCTCGGCTTTTAACGTCTGAAGGACCTTTTCCTCGTTCACGAATGTCCCACTGGTAGGGCCCCGTACGCAGTGCAACAGGGGCGGCAAAAGAGCGTAACCACCGCCTTCTTAACACAGGATAAGCGCCGGGGCAAGCAGTTCGGCGAGTCCACTTGCTTTTCCCCTCTTTGGGGCGCGACTATACTGGGTGCGAGAAGGACGATGACAGAGACAATTCTCGCTCTCGATTTCGGCGGCACGAAGCTCAGCGCCGCAGTGGTGCGCGGCGCAGGTGGGCAGTTCCGAGGCACGCCCCTGTGGCAGCACCACGGCCGCGTCTTTTCGCCGGCGGGGGCAGATGCGACTTCAGACCTGGAGATGATGCTCGCCCTGGCGCGGGAGCTACTCTCCGGCGGACAGCCGGCGACAGTGGGCGTCAGCTTCGGCGGGCCGGTCGACTTCGACCGGGGCGTCGTCCGTCTCTCGCACCACGTCCCTGGTTGGGAGCAGATACCGCTGCGTGCGCACCTGGAAGCAGCCTTTGGAGCCCCGGCTGTCGTGGACAACGACGCCAACGCCGCCGCGCTCGGCGAGTGGCGATATGGCGCCGGGCAGGGAACGGAGAGCCTGCTATATGTTACCGTGAGCACCGGGGTTGGAGGTGGCTGGGTGCTGGAGGGCCGGCTCTGGCGTGGCGCCGGTGGCATGGCGGGCGAAATCGGCCACACCGTCGTCGAGCCTGCCGGCCCGCGCTGCCTCTGCGGCAAGCGTGGCTGTGTGGAGCGGCTGGCAAGCGGCCCCTACATGGCGGCCGACGTCCGCGAGGCGCTGTTATCCGGATCCAGAGAGGCCGGGCAACTCCTCGAACTGGTAGACGGCGATCTGGAGGCAATTACGGGAGAGGTAGTGGCCCGCGCTGCAGTGGCAGGTGATTTGCTGGCGCAAGCAATCCTGGTCCGGGGGGCGCGTGCGCTGGGGGTGGGGCTGGGCAATGCGGCCAACCTGATCGAGCCGCAGCGCATCGTGCTCGGTGGGGGCGTCACGAAAGCGGGTGCGCTATGGTGGGACACGGTGCGCACAGCGGCGGACGAGACGGCGCTGCCCGAGGTCTCGTTACAGATTGTACCCGCCGCTCTGGGGGATGATGCGCCGCTGTGGGGCGCCGTGGCGCTGGCGACGGACCGGCTCTGACTGCCAGCCGCTCACCGAGTCTCTCCAAGGCTCCAGGTGATCAACTGGCGTGGTGGCCGCCCTCGATGCGCCGGATCTCCTCGCGCAGGATCGACTGTAGAATGGCAGTCGCGCTGGCGTACGTAGGGTCCATACCAAAGTAGGAGAGATTCTGTGCGCCCAGATTTTTGCCTTTGCTGAACGGCGTGTCCGACGCGTAGTGCAGGATGCCGATGGGGAAGGTCGCAGCGTGCAGATTCACAATCTCGTTCTGCGGGTAGCGCTGGGGGCGGATCATCTCGTAGATGCTGCTCAGATAAGGGCCCGCTTCCATCTCCATGTCAGTATACCCTTCCTGATAAAAGACTGACATATAGTCCCGGTTCTGTAAAAAGGTGCCGCGGACGGTGATCGCCTTCTGGTTGTCCATCACGGTGCCGTAGGTGAGCAGAGGGGCGACGTCGGCGGCGCGGAAGCAGTTGTCGAAGAGATAGGTATTCAGAGACTGCTCGTCGTGGACGACGTTGGGAATCATGATATCGCCAATGCGCCCGTTAAGCGTCGCCGCCTTGCCCATGATGTAGATGCCGCTGATGCTGGCGATATTGCGCGCCACTTCCGACAGGATCTGGTAGGCGGCCATCCCGAGCGGGAAGTCGATGTTGATAAGCAGCGCCTCGCTCTCCTGTAATCTATCCAGACCCGGGACAAGGAGGCGGGGATCGATCTGGTTCGTACGCAGGCGGTTGAGCTCGACGATCTGCACCTCTACGTCGAAAACGTGTCGGCTGGGGATGCGTGTGATACCGGTCGCTTCTTCGTAGCTGATGCGCGTGCTCTCGAGGGCCGGGTGATCCTGCTCGTACTTTTTCAGCGTGTAGTACAGGAAGTTCTCGCGGCTGCTGGGCACGTTGCGCGCCAGAATATCCTCGTATTCCCGTTGTAGCAGACTTTCGCCGCTCTCCTGGATGTAGTCGACCAGCATCGCTTCTTTCTCCAGGGCAAAGCCGCTCAGCAGGTTGGCGATACTGTGCGTGTTGCTGGAGACAAAGTAGACAGGGCGATCTTCGAAGAGCACGTCGGGCACCGTGCGCGCCACGTGCTGCCACCAGCGGCGGGTGGCGCGGCGATAGTCGGCGAGGCTGCCGCTGAGCAGCCGCACGGCGAGATTAACATCCTTTTCGGCAATCGCCAGCAGATTGTGCACCAGACGCTCCTTCCAGATCCGTTGCAGGTATCTGAAATCCTCCTCGGCAACTCCGGTCGCATCTGACAGCTGCTCGAAAAAAACGTTGTCCACGGGCTCCTTTGCATAGGCGCCCAGCGTCTCCAGCGCGGCGGGTCGGCTCAGGCGCACGTGCAACTTTTCGCGCTCGATCTCGAAGGCAGTGAGGATTGGGATCAGGTCGTCGATGTCAGAGCGGCTCGCGATGTAGGTCGCGACGGTATCGTTACCATCGTAGAAGTAGCGGCGGCGGCGTGCCGGTGCCGTCACCAGCTCCCACTTTTCAATGTTCGGATAGCCCTTGTCGATGAAGACCTTCTCCGACTGGCCCATGACCACCAACCGCACACCGCTGATCACCTGTGTCGGCAGGCGGAGGATGGTGTAAACAAAGGCGGCGATGTCGGGCTGGGGATCCTCTGCGCCGATGTGGAGGGCGGACTCGGTGCGTGTATGAGCCTCGATGAGAGTGCGCACCGCCACCTCCCGCGTGCTGCGCAGGAGCGAGTAGTACGTCCGGATGTAGAGGGCAATCTCGTCGCTTTCTCGGCGGGGTACGGTTCGGTCCATGGCTTCCTGTGGAGGGGATTCGTTCTGTTCTCGATAAGTACAAAGAGCGAGGTAATAGTACCTCGCTCCTCGTGTCGCTTCAAGCCCCCTTCAGGCAGTGGCTACTCTTCAAGCTCCTCAGCCGGCGGCTCTTCCGCTTCTGCTTCCTCCGGCGCCAGAGGCTCTTCCTCGCCGTCGAGCTCCACCTCTTCGTCCACTCCGCTTTGCTCGCCGGACTCAATCTCTACCGGCGCCGGCGGCCCCAGGTGCGCGGCCGGGAAACGAAGTACGCGGTTGTTATGAGCGTCGGCGATGTAGATGTTGTTCTCGGCGTCGATGGCGATGCCGTTTGGCAGACCGAACTGATCGAGCGCCGTGCCCGGCTGGCCAAAGCGAGCAAGATAGGTACCATCGGCGGCGAAAATGAGGACGCGGAAGTTTTCGGGATCGGTTGCATACACACGACCCTCAGCATCGACGGCCAGATAGGGTTTGTTCTCCGTCGACTGCCCTTCCCAGCCGTCAACTGACCATTCCCCGATCGGAATGAGGTCGGGTGTAAAGCGCTGTATACGGGCGTTCCAGGTGTCGGCAAGGAAGAGCGAGCCCTCGCCAAAGGCCAGCCCAACCGGCTCGTTAAGCTGACCGGGCGCCGTGCCCAGGCTCCCCACAGTGTTGACGAAGTTACCATCGCGGTCGTAGATCTGCAGGCGGTGGTTGCCCGTGTCGGTCACGACCAGCTGGTTCTCCGGCAAGAGGGCGATAGAGCGTGGGCCAAAGAAGAAGCCGCCGCTCTGCTGTCCCATCTCGCCCACGGTCCCGCTCTCGCCAAAGACAGTCACCAGCTCCCCGTCGAGCGTGAACTTCTGGATACGATGGTTCCAGGTGTCGGCGACGTAAACGTACTCCTCGTCGACGGCGATGCCCCACGGCTCGTTGAACTGCCCCGGTTCCATCCCCGGCGTGCCCCAGGTGGTTAGAAGCTGCCCGTTGGGGCCGAAGACAACCACGCGATGCTGGCCGGAGTCAAGCACGTAGATGTTGCCACCAGGCCCCAGAGCCAGATTGCGTGGGGCGACCAGCTCCCCTTCGTGGAGCCCTTCGTCGCCGATAACCAGCTCGGGCGTCAGCAGGAGTTCCCCTTCGGCATAAGGGTCAACTGGCGGCTCAATGGTCGCCGCGCTGACGCCGAAGTCCCATAGACTGGCCAACGCATCGCGGCGGATGTAGACGCGCAGCTCGTGGCGCAGCGGCCACTCGCCAGCGGAGAAGGTGCCGCCAAAGGTGTTGGCGTACTGCTGGTAGTCGCGGTGGAAGAAGATATCCCACAGCGACTGGCGCACTTGCGGGTTGAACAGACCACGACCGGAGCTCTGTAGAATCCCCCCGCCGGTTTCGCCGATGCCTTCCTCCAGCCCGAGGAGCGCACTCCAGCCGATCTGGCGGTAATCCTCCATCGGCCACCAGAGGAACGTGTAGTCGCGCCGTTCATATTCGTCCTCTTGAAGGAAGGTATCGTAATTGGCCCAGTCGAGGTTGCCAACGATGACGATCGGGTACTCTCGGATGCTGGCGGTCGGCGTCTGTCCGGCAAAGAAGCGGTTAGGATAATCTTTTAGATACCACTGGATCGGCCAGGTGACGTCGTTACTCCAGGCTACCTTGAGGCTGTCGTCGCCGTGCAGGCGCTGCGAAAGCTGCTCGATCTGGGGCACGACGACCTCTTTAACGGCCGGCGCGCCATGGGCGTAGACCAGAAACTCCCTCGTGGAGTCGGCGTTGGGCCAGACGGCCATATAGGTGAAGCGAATCGTCAGCAGCACGAGGATCAGCGTGACGCCGAGCACCCCCGCCAGGGAGCGCGCGGAGGGGGAAACGCGCCCGCCGAGCTCGCGCAGGCCGTAGACGAGGGCGCCGGCGATGAGCAGAGCGCCCAGGAATTGGCCGAGCGCGGCGAGGTTAAGTAGCTCCTGGTTGCCAAAGCGGATCTCACCGAGTAGGAGCGGCTTGAGGGCCACAACAAGCGCCACTACGAAAAGAGCCACGAGGCCGACGAGGGCCCATGTGCGCGGGGCGCGCAGCGCCTCGGTGTCGACCTCCCTAAGGCGTTCGTTGAGATACCAGCCGCCCAGAAAGGCCATCGGGATGACAAAGTGGATGCTCAGCCAGGGCATCTTTTCGCCGGCGGCACTGTAGATGATCCAGGTGAGGACCGTCCACCAGATTAGCAGCGGCACAAAGCCCAGGAGATCCTGTAACCGCAGCTGGCTGCCGCCGTTCCCGGCTGCGCCGGCGCCCTGGCGTCCCGCCACAACCCAATAAAGGGCGCCGACAAAGAGAACGATGGCGGCGACCAGCGGCGCAATGCGCCGGTCCGCGTTCACGCCGTCCAAGACGCCGGGCAGCTCGAGCAGCCAGCCGCTGAAACTGAAGGCGAGCCACGCCACCAGAACCAGGCTGGCCCAGTAAAAGAGCGTCCGACTCAACTGCCGCCGCCGCGCCCATAGGCGAATGGCCAGCAGGGAGAGGAAAATAGGCAGGAATTCGTACAGCGGCGTGACAAAGAGGTAGTAGAACCAGGGTTGGCTACCGCGCTGGACCTCCTGCTGTTCCAGCCAGTAGGCAAGCGAGTCGTACACGCCGCTGCCCCAGCCCTGTGGATTGGTGAAGACGGAGGTGTAGAAAAAGAAGATGATGCCGTGGAAAATGGCCGCGGCAATCGGCCAGCGCCGGTTGTCCCACCAGAGGCCAACGGCGATGGCGACAGCCAGGAGGAGGCCGGTAAAGAGCGCCATGTAGAGCAGAGGTGACTCGAATAGCGCAGCACGGCAGGTGCTGTTGAACAGATGGGCCAGCGCATATTCCAGCCGGCCGACCTCGCCCGCCAGCTCACAGCGGTTCAGGGTGTAGTCGCGGGCGGGATAGCCGGCCAACACGACTAGCACGGGAGCCAGAAAAGGTAGGAGCAGCGTGCTGAAGAGCACAATCAGGTCAAACTCGGCGGTGCGGTCCACCAGCGGGCGCAGCGCCCGCGCAAAGAGCAACGCGGAGACGCCGATCAGCAAAGCGCCTGCAACCTGGAGCCAGTGGAGGAATGAGCCGGGATCGCGAGCCCCCGTCTCGCCGACGATGTCGGCTGCCGCCGGATCGGCGGCGAACGCGGCATCCCCCTCCGGCGTAACGGTAACGGCGCTCTCGGCAGCACCACCGTCGTCTAATCGCAGCCCGACGAAGCCCCCGCCAAGCAGAAGCAGCGCCAATCCCAGCACCAGCGCCGGCTGCCGTAGTTCAGAGAGGGTCCGGCGGAAAGCCGACTGTTGCCAGAGGTAGCCGACGAGACGCAGGACGAGGAAGCTGCCGAAGATGGCGACGTAAATGTAGGAAACTTCTTTGGTTGTGAAGAGCCACCCGAGGCCGCCGGCGAAGATCCACAGGTACTTTTCCTTGGCGGTGTTACGAATATAGTACCAGATCGTGATCAACACGATCAGCGCGGCGACGATGGCGAGCACATCGTGACGAATGTAACGCGAATAGTAGGTGACGTAGGGGGAAATGAGGAGAAGGAAACTGGTGACGAGGGCGCCGATGCGGCCAAGCCACGGGCGCAGGAAATAGGGCATGATCACCAGCACCACCCCCAGCAGGGCCACCGGCAGGCGCGCCGTGAAGTCGCTTGCCCCGAAGAGCCAGTAGCTGAGCGCCGTGATATGGAACAGGAAGGGACCGTGCATTAGCGGCGTGTGCTGATACCCCTCGCCGCGCGCAAAGTTCAGCGAGAACCAGGTGTGCAGGCTCTCGTCGTGGCTCATCACCCGCTCGCCCAGCGCCCAGACGCGGGTGATAACCGCCAGGATGAGGATCGTGGCATAGGCGATCTTCTCCCAGTCTAGGGCCATCACCGGGGCCAGCGAACGGTTGAGAAAATCCTGCCTCGTCTCTTGTGGTACTGTCGGTGTCGTCAGTTCGCTCATTTCAGCTTCGTCTTTTGGTTTCGTCAGTGCTCTCTGGTTAGCGCGCCAACTATACTGATCCGGGTGCGCACTTTCAATCGCTTAGGTGGGATATCGCGCCATCTCTAATCTGCCGGAAAGGCAGGGGCCCTCTACAGCCAAGAGGGACCGCCGCCGGTGCCTTTAGCGGAGCGCGTCGCCCCGCACCCAGAGCACCACACGCTCCTGTTGGGGCGGGTAGGGGCTCTCACGAAAAAGCCACCAGCGCAGCACTTCCCCCATCGTCGGCCCCACCGGGGGTGCCGCCTCGTGCTGCAAGAGGCCCAGGTCGGCGCCGAAGTAAGCGCTCTCGGCGTCGATATTTGCCCCCGGCAGCCCTGCCTCGTCGAGCGATGTGATAATCACCCGCTGCTGCGCGCGCGGCGGAACCATCTCGCCGATCAGCAGATTCTCAAAGTCGCGCAGGTACCAGCGCAGTATCGGATTGTCGACGGCGACCAAAACCTCCACGCCGTGCGGCGCACCCGTCAGTTGGAGCGAGATTTCCTCTAGCATCTCGGCCAGCAGGCGCATGTCGTCGTCGGTGCCGGTCGTGACCCACAGCTCGCGTGGGTCGTTCGCCGCCTCGTGGGTCAGCCACCACGCGGTACCCCAGCTATAGACCAGGAAGAGAAGGAGCAACCCGAGTAGCGACCCCTGTAATGCCGCGACCGGGTCCCACATGCGGATAAAGTAGATCAGCAGGATCGCGGAGCTGAGCACAATCAAGGCCAGCAGGAGGTAGGTGTAGTCGGGGATGGGGCCCGTATTCACGCGCAGAAAGCGGGCGCCGTTTGCAAGGATAACGGCGCCGGCGCCGACGACCGCCAGAGCGACTCCCCACGAAGCGAGTCGGGAGGGAGGGCGGAAGGCCTCCTGCAGCAGCCGTGCGATCAGCAGATAGGCCGGCAGAGCCACCAGCAGAGCGCCGCTCATTATCCCCGGTTGAAGCAGAACGAGAAGCGTGGCGGCGGCAAACCAGAAGGCCAGAAAGAGATCGAACGGCCGGCTGCGCCACGTGGCCCACAAAATAGCGACGGCGCCTAGCGTAACCGCCAGCGGATCATAGCGCCCCAGCGCCACCACAGGTGCCAGCCGCTCTGATAGACCGCCGGGGCTGGCAAACTGCCCCAGCCAGCGCATCGGCTGCGCCGCCGCCGCACCCAGCCCCGCCGGCCGGAGAAGAAAGAGGGTCGCCACGGCAACGAAGAGAGCCAAGCCAAAGAGGGCCGCCCGACGCAACGTAGCCCGTGACTGATGCCCGTTGGCGCCCATTCGTGGCGGCAGCGCGGGGCCAAACAGGCGCAGCGTGCCCCACGCCAGGCCCAGTACAACGAGCCCGCCGTAGAACAGAGGGGCGCTTGTCAGGCCCAGGCCCAGCGCGCCGAAAGCGATGTAAAGCCAGCCGTCGCGCTCGCTCTCCATGAAGCGGTCGGCGGCGATCGCCAGCAGGAGCAGGGCGAAGAGAGCGATGGCCTCGCCGCCCGCCGTGCGTGCCACAAGCGCAAAGGGAGGGGACACGGCGAGCAGAAGAGAGGCGGTCAGCGCCCCCACCGCGCCCAGCCGTTTGCGCCAGAGCCAGGGCAAGAGAACCAAGGCGAGGCCAGCGAGGGCGGGGACGAGGCGCATCATCGCGTCGCCGTCGCCGGCGAACTGGGTGAGGGGCGTCGTGAAGGTGAAGTACGCCGGGCTGACGCCGCCGAGGCCGACGCTCGTGCTCTCCGGCTGCGAGAGGCGCCAGACGGCCAGCGCCTGCTCGACCTCGGCGGCGGAGAGGGGCAGGGCGCCCAGCTCTGTCAGGCGCAGCGCCGCCGCCAGTAGGGCGACCAACGCCAGCAGCGCGTGCGCTACCGTAAGCCGCGAGCGCTCTGCTGTCTCGTCGGTTGCCGTTTTCAGTTCCAGTTCAATCATCCTCGATCCTTCAATATCTGTTGTCGCGGTGCTTTCTTGTCGTTATTCAGGCAGCCACCGATAAATGACGACATCGCCGCTGGCAAAGGCCACCTCCAGCGCATCTGCAAACTTTGTCAGCGCCTGGGGTCCGTAGGTCGCAACCTCCCGCGGGCCGACGTATATGTACTCCACCCCATATCGATTCAGCGCCGCCCGCGCCTCTTCCCACGATCTGTCGCCGTAAATCGCCGCCACCGCCGGTTCGCGAAGGGCCGGTTCAGGTGTCGCCCCACGCCACTGGTACTCGTGCCCTGCCCAGCCGAGAATGGTCGGCAGCCCCGTGCTGGCAGCAACGCGTCCATACTCGGAGTACTGTCCGCCCACCGCTTCGGCGATCACTGGGGTGCCGGCGACATTGTCGCGCAGCCAGAGGAGGGCCGCATACTCGTCAGGCGCACTCTGGCGGATGAAGGCCAGACCGTCCAGCGTGGGCGGGCCGGCGTACTCGGCCGCCCGCGACGCGACGCCATAAACAGGGAAAAGAAGGGCCACTACCAGCAGCAGCCCGTATCCGGCCGTCGCCAGCCCGGCGCTGAAGCGCAAGACCGATCGTACCTGAGCCTGTCGCCACAGATAGTCAAGGGCAAAGAGCGCGGCCACTCCGAACAGCACCCAGCTCTGGTAATAGAACTTGAAAATCGTATTCAGGCGCACGCCGAAGTTGTCACGCAGGTAGACAAACTCCGGCCCGACCGTCAGCAGGGCGGCCGTCAGGACCAGCAGGAGCACGAACGGGAGCGCCGCGTCGGCGGCGCGCGTTTGCTCGCCCTCCGCCGGGGTGGCGGCCTCTGCCGTTGGCTGCGGGCGCAGGATCATGATCCACAACATCACCACAGCGCCGGCAAGGGCTGCCAATAGGAGGACCAGCCAGGGAGCGCTCAGGCGAGCAGCGAGGAGCGCTGGCGCGAGCAGCAGGGTGCCGCGCAGCCCGAAAAGCATTCTTTCGCCAACCGAGGCTTCCCCTGCCAGCGCTGGCAGTGCGATATCCAGGCTGGCGGCAAGATCGGCGATGCGCGCCGCCCCTTCTGGGCTGCTGGCGACGATCCAGCCGAGCAGGAACATCAACAGCAGGAGGCCGCCGATGAGACCGCCCGCAGCGGCGAGGCCCGCTTTCCAGGGGCGCCTCCGGCGGCGCAACAGCAGGCTGCCCACCAGAATGAGAATGCTCCATAACGGCATGCCGAAAATAATCAGAAAATGAGGCAGGCGAGTGGGTTGCATCAGCATCGGCAGCAGATAAGGCGCGCCGGCCTGGCTGCGGAAGCCGAGATAAAAGGGCAGGTAAAGGAGGACCGCCGGCACGACGAGGAGCGCGGCGAGGAGCGTGCCCTGCAGCAGAAAGCTGTTGCGCCACCCGCCTGCCCGCCGCCACTGCGCGAGAACGAACGCGCCGACGACGACAAACAGGTGGATCAGAACGTCCCACGTGTTCAGGAAGGAAAGCCCGCCGAGGACGACAGCAGTCAGCAGCAGAAGCGGCAGCCCGATCTCGTGAAGGAGGGACCGGATATGGTTCCTAATTCCGCGCCCCTGCTCCGGCATCGCCATCGGCTTCAGCCACCAGAGCAAGGCGACGGCGAGGCTGAGAAAGGCGAAGGGTAGCGCCAGCACGTGGGGGTGCATGTCGCCCAGGATAAAGCTGAAGCCGGGGAATTCGGCGATCGGCTCCAGCCCGGCCTGGTCCACACCGGCAAGATCATATTCGCGAATGACACGCGAGGCGCGCCACCACCACCAGAAGCGGGGACCGGTTGGCCCAAAGCCCGTTGCCTCAGCTGGGCCGCTGATGTCACGTACGTTCAGCCAACCCCAGAAGCCGGGGCTGCCGATGCCGTGCGCGTGCAGCATCTCCATCAGGATCTGCAAATTGCCCGCTAGGGGCAGCGCCAGCGCCGCCACGACACCCAGCGCCAGCGCGCGGCGGTTGACCGACGGCGTGCCAAGCTCGTGCCCTTTCTCCGTGTTCAGCGGTAGGCGAGCGGCGACGAGGTTATAGACGAGGCCAAAGGCGCCGATACCGCTTCCCGCAACCAACCAGGCAACACCAAGATTAAAGGCCAGTGGCTCCGCCACCAGCGCCACACGAGCGATGACCGAAATCATCACATAGCCAAAGTAGTAGTAGCTGATCGCGTAGCCGGAGAGCCAGGGGTCGAGTGGAGGAAAGATGGGGCTGCGGCCGGCGGCGTTGAGAAACGCAAACTCCATCGGCTTTTCAGTTGCCATGATCGCCGGGTTCTGGGCGCGCACCCAGACCCAGCCGAAAAAGAGAAGGGCAAAGAGCAGCTCCACGGCGAGGATGTAGCGCGTGCTGTCCCGCAGCCAGGCGCGCAGCAGGCCCCAGTGGCGCACGGCGACCACGGCAGAGGCGACTATCAGAGCCACCAGCGCCAGCAGCAAACCGCCGCCATCGTTGGCCACAAAGCCCAGGCTGCCGGCGATCCAGAACAGGTAGCTCACACCCAGCAGACCGAGCATCTTGACGAAGGCGTAGCCGCGGTCGGGCAGGCGGCCCAGAAGGCGAAAGGCCAGCGGCGTCGCGCTGGCGCCCAGGATGAGTAGTACCACCCACCAGCGGAAAGCGGCGAACAGATCAGGGAGTGGCATATTGCTCTCCCATGACCTGATAGATCGTCACTCCTTGCTCATCGTAGACGACGCGCAGCAGGCCGGCGTTGGCCATCTCGTCGAACTTTGCCAGCCCCTCCGGATCGTAGTAAATCCGCTCCAGCGGGCCGACGTAGATATAGCTGACGTCGTACTCCTCGACGAGCGAGAGCGCTTCTCCGGTAAGGGTAGTATTAAAGAGAGCAGCGTTGTCCGCCATGCGATCGCGGATCGCCGCGCTCGGCAGCGCGGCCCGCTGCTGCGTCTGGTGCCAGTCCCAGCCGATGATCGTCGGCAGACCGGTGTAGACTGCGACCCGGCTGCCGGTGGAGCGATAGGCCTCGCCCAGATTGGGCGGATTGGCCTCGGCGACGACGGGGGAGCCGGGGATGTGACGCTGCATCCAGCGCAGCGCGTGGTAGTCCGGCGCCAGATCCACCTGCTGCTGGCGCAGGCTATACGTGGTGCCGGGCATAAAGGCCATGCCATCGAGCGTGTGCGGCGCCGCCTTGTTCATGCGAATGTCCCACTTGGCCTGTGTCGCCAGGAGAGGATAGAGGGCGGCAGCGGCGACCAGCAGCCCCAGTGCCACCTGCCAGCCGCGGCGCACGCCAGTCGAGCGGGCGCGAAGGGCTGGCCAGGCGAGGGCCAGCGCGCTGCCGGCGGCGATGCTGAGCATCATCCACACCTGCATATAAAACTTAAAGACGGTATTCATGCGCCCGATATCCCCTTCCAGCACCACAAGCTCGACCAGCAGGGTCAGGCCGAGCGCCGAGGCGATGAGGATCAGGATGACGCGCCGCGCGGGCAGCAGGCTCGGGCGCAGACCCAGCCCACCGGCAAGCAGGATGAGAGTCAGCGCGACCGGCGCGATCCAGTAGCCGCGCATGACGAGTAGGACGAGAAGCGGCACGTAAAGCGCCAGCCCCGCCACCCCGGCGGCGACGGCAGGCGCCCAGCGCTCCAGCGCCTCCGTCGTCCAGGTTCGGCTCCAGGCGCGGAACTCCCGCGCCAGATGGGTGCCGACCAGAAAGAGAAAGAGACCGTAAATGATGAGGTAGTTCGTAAGATATGTGTAGGAGCCTTCCCACAGGCGGAACGACTCGTAGCCGGCGCCGTAGTTGGCGATGTAGGGCCAGAAGAGCAGCGTAGAAAGGGCGGCCAGGGCGACGATCTGTAACACCGCCTGCCCGACGACTGCCAGTAGGCCCTCCGCCCGGCGCGCGCGGTAGGCGTAGAAAGCCACCGCCAGCATGCCCAGGAAGAGATACGTCGGCCAATCCCAGGTGTTCGTCGGCCGCAGAACGCCGATGGCCAGCGCCCCGCTGAACCAGAGCAGGACCGATTCCCACCACGCGTGATTAGCGGTCATCCGCTGCCAGAAACGGCGGCGCTCACCCCCCGAAGCGCCCCGTTGTTCTGGCGGCGCCACTGGTTGCAGCGCCAGTGAAACAGCCCACGCGAGCGCGAGCATCGTAAGCGGCAGGGCGATCATGTGCGCGTGGAGGTCGCCGTAGAGGAAGGTGAAGAAGGGGAACTCTGTAATCGGCCCGACCTCTCCTTCAAGGGTATTGATGGCCCGGGTGGCGCTCCAGAACCAGTCGCCGGGATAGATCGGCGTGGGCTGCCCCCCGATCGTCGTCGCCAGCGCGCCGTCGACCGTCTGCACCAGCCCGTCGAGGGCGCCGATGCCGGTCTCCACTGTACTGTCCCCCGCTCGCTGCCAGGCGCCGGTAAGAACTCCCACCTCTGCCAGATTCCCAAACAGCACGGCAAGCAACATGGCGGCGACCCCGGCGACGACGGCGGGCGAGCGGAGGAAGCGGGTAAAATTATTTTCCGACCGGCTTCGGATGCGGTGCACCAGATTGTAGGCAACGCCGAAAACCCCCAGGCCGGTCAAGCTGTAGAGCATGGGCAGGATCAGGTTATAGGCGGTGGTGGGGACGATGCCCAGCAGCTTCGTCGGCACGCCGACGAAGACGAAGCCGTAATAGTAGTAATTGATGTAACCGCCCGCGTACCACGGATCGTAGGGCGGGAAGGTGGTGCTCTTGAGGACGGCGGTAAAGTAGGCCAGGTCCATTGGTTTTTCGCCGCCCCAGATGACGTCCCACACGTCTGGGTTGCCCAGGCGCAGGACGAGGCCGCCGGCAAAGAGGAGCAACGCCAGCGCTTCGACCAGCCCAACGTAGGGCAGATTACTGCGCAGCCAATCGCCAAACTCGCTGCTGCGGCGCAGCAGAATGAAGATGGCGAGCGCGCCCATTAGCAGCACGCCCAGGAGCAGCGTCCTGCGGCTATGGGGCAAGAGCGCCACGCTGGCCGTGATCCAGGCGAACCAGCTCAGTAGCAGAAGCGAAAGAATGCGCGCCAGGGCGTAGCCGCGGCCGGGAAGGCCACGGAAGACGACGAAGGCGATCGGAAAGGCCAGCCAGCCGAGCAGGAGAATGGCCAGCCACCAGACGGCGGCGGCGAGCGCCGGATTGCGATTCAGGAGGCCGTCGAGATTAAAGAGCTCGCCGAAGGTGCCGTTGGCGCGCTGCAACGCAAGCTCGCGCTGGGAGAGCATCATCCCGGCGGGCGCATTCGTGGCCTCCCCGGGGTTCATGACCACAACCTTGCTCAAATCGACCGCCCCCAGGATCTGCTCCGCCCGTTCCGGGCTGTAAGCCTCTGTTTTCTCGAAAATCCAGACCGGCGGATGGTCGTAGACGCTGAACGCCTCTTCGGCAGCCAACTCCCCCGGCGGCGGCCAACCAATCTCCGGTGGTGCACCCCAGCCGATCTCGCCGCCGGTATCGCTGATGTAGAGCGGGCCGATGTCGAGGGGAGCGTGGAACTCTGCTATCAGCTCGAATCCCAGTTCACCGCTGAACAGTGCCTCGTAGTAGGCGATGTTGAGCGGGTAGGTCAGTGGCAGGCGCGGCGTGTTCCACAGGCTGCGCTGGCTGCTGAGGGCAATGACGTCCGCTTCCTCGATCCACTCCAGCATCAGGCGGCGCTTCTCTTCGCTAGCGGGCCACGTGACCGGGCGCTGCCCGCCCGGTACCTCCGCATAGTAGGCGGCGTAGGCCGCGCGACCATCGACAGAGACCGGGAGCAGATCGTCCCACTCCTCGTTCATAATCCGCGTCGTGTCGGCGACGACGGCGCTGTTGCCGGTGCTCGTCTCCAGCACTCCGCGCAAAAGATAGGGCTCGCCTGCGAAGATGGTGGCCTCCGGCAGCTCCAGCGTGACCGCGCGCTCCACCGGCCCAACGGCCAGCGGCGCCACCGTCTCACTCAGCAGGGCTCCACCTTCCTGCAGAAGCTCCAGCCGCATCTCCCCCTCCACTTCGCCACTGGCCTCCTCGGCAGTGCTGAGATAGTTAAAACGCACCCCGGTAAGGGTCGCCGTCTCGTCCGGCGTGAAGCTCACGTTGAGGGGAGTGCCGCCCGGACTAAAGGTGTAGCCCTTCAGCGGCAGATGCTGCTCGTGCGCCTTCCCATCCACCTCATACAGGAGGGTCGCTCCGGTCCGCAGGTTTTCAAACATCCAGCGGGAGGCGGCGACGCGCGTCAGCGGCTCGCGATAAATGCCGACGAAGGCGTTCGCCCAGAGAAAGGTAGAGAGCACGACGAGGGCGATCAACGCGCCGGTCACCACGCGCGCCGTTCGCGCGTTACGCTGCCCTCGCTGTTGCCCGGCCCGCTGCCACAGCGCCACGAGCGCCCAGGCGCCAAGAAGGAGGAGGAAGGGGTAGATGGGCAGGAAGTAGCGGATCGACTTCACCCAGCGGGTGCCCATAAAAAGGAAATAGGCGCCACTCCAGAAAACGGGGATGGCGTGGGCAACCCAATCGGGGCGCCCGCGCGCGATGCGCCACAGAGCCCAGAAGAAGCCGAGCCAGGCGGCAATGCCCGCCGCGAGACCCATGCCGTACAGCACCATGTTGGTCAGAGGGAAGAGGAGGGGCGCCCGCCCCGTCCACTGTAGCGCCGGGGGGAAGGAAGCTTCCGGACTCTGCAGACCCTGAATTTCTGACATGTTGTTCAGCCACTGGGGATTGAAACCCAGCACCGACTCCAGCGCCACTCGTAGTGTCGAGGCTGGCTGCCCGGTCTCTGCGAGGGCCGCGTTCCGCGCGAGGGCAGCGTCGGCAAAGGCATAGGGCTGCGCCAGGCGAAAGACGACGAGGCTGACGAAGGCCGCCAGCAGCACCCCCAGCACTGCACGCTGGAGGTCCACCGTACCCGCCGATGTGGTCAGGTAACGCCACCCATGAGCCCCCGCCCGCCGTGCGCGTCGCACCAGCCACAGGAGGGCGGCGAGGGCGGCGACGGCGGCGAGTGGCGCGACGTTAATCCGCGAGGCGACGGCGAGGCCCAGG